>JAFGAM010000068.1 GCA_016933675.1 Candidatus Anaeroferrophillacea bacterium | reverse complement strand
GGCGGCCAAGATGACCGCCTACCAGGAGGTCGAGACCGGAAAGCTGGTGGAGTGTCTGAATAAACTGGCCAAAGGCGACACCAGGCTTGCCATTACCGCCGAACCCGCCGACGCCGACACCCAGACCGTGAAACAGGTCTTTGACAGCATCGGTTCGGCAATCGGCAGACTGATTAACACCCTGAGCGAGATTACCGTAACGGCCCGCGAGATCGCCGGGGGAAACCTTTTGGTAAAGATGGAGAAGCGCAGCGAGGAGGATGAGCTGATTCAGGCCCTGCAGGACATGGTGACGACCTTAAGCGAGGTGGCCACCCAGGCCGAGAGTATCTCCCAGGGCGACTACGCGGTGACGGTTGTGCCCCGCTCCGAGCGCGACACCCTGGGGCTCGCCCTGCAACGTATGGGCCTGGCCCTCAAAGAGCACCGGGAGCGCATGCAGCGTCAGGACTGGTTGAAGACCGGCATCGCCCGGCTCAATCAGGTCATGAGCGGTGACCCGGACATCGCCACCCTGGCCGCCGGGGTGGTCACCGAGATCGCCGCCTACCTCGAGGCCCAGATCGCCGTCATCTATGTGGCCCGGGAGGGAATGGAGGGCGTCCTGACCCTCATGGGAAGCTACGCCTACACCAGGCGCAAGAACCTGGCGAGCCAGTTCTAACCGGGAGATGGCCTGGTCGGGCAGGCCGCCCTGGAAAAGAAACAGATTCTGATCAAGAACGTGCCGGAAGACTATATCATGGTAACCTCCGGCCTGGGTGAACACATTCCCAAATTTATCTGTGTCTCGCCTTTCATCTATGAGGACCGGGTCAAGGGGGTTGTCGAGGTGGGGACCTTTGGCGAAATGGACGATCAGCAGATGGAGTATCTCAATCAGGCCATGCCGGTCCTGGCCCTCGCCGTTGAAAGCGCCGAGGGCAGAACCAGACTGGCCGGGAGTCTGCGGGAGTCCCAGTCCCTGACCGAAGAGCTCCAGTCCCAACAGGAGGAACTCCGGACCACCAACGAGGAACTGGAGGAGCAGGCCAATGCCCTGAAGATCTCCGAAGAGAAGCTGCGGGCCCAGCAGGAGGAACTCCAGGTGACCAACGAGGAACTGGAGGAAAAAAACAATCAGCTCGACCGCCAGAAGAACGAGGTGGAAAAGGCGAGGAAGGACATCGAAGATCAGGCCAAGGACCTGGCCCTGGCCAGCAAATACAAATCGGAGTTCCTGGCCAACATGTCGCACGAGCTACGTACGCCGCTCAACAGCCTCCTGCTCCTGGCCCAGGCGTTGGCGGAAAACAAGGCGGGCAACCTGAGCGCTGACCAGGTCGAGTCGGCGCGGATTATCCATGGCAGCGGCAGTGACCTCTTGAACCTCATCAACGAGATCCTTGATCTCTCCAAGATAGAGGCCGGGAGGATGGACCTGCAACTGGGCCAGGTGCGGATAAGCGATCTGGCGGAGAGTGTACGGTCCGCCTTCGGACACATGGCCAGGGAAAGGGGGCTTACCCTGGAGGTCGTAATCAATGAGGAGCTTCCGCCCGTGATCACCAGCGACCGGAAACGGATTGAGCAGATTATCAAGAACCTGCTCGTCAATGCCATCAAATTTACCGATACGGGAGGCGTGACCGTCTCCTTCACGCGGCCCGCCCCGGGGACGAAACTGACCAGCACCCTCGTTGCCGGGGAATGCCTGGCCGTAGCGGTTAAAGATACCGGGATCGGCATCAGCCCGGATAACCATCAAATCATCTTCGAGGCCTTCAAACAGGTGGACGGCGGGACCTCAAGGCGATTTGGCGGCACGGGCCTGGGCCTTTCCATTTCCCGGGAACTCGCCCGTTTCCTGGGTGGTGAAATCCAGGTCGAGAGTGAACTCGGCAAGGGCTCGACCTTCACCCTGTACATCCCGGAAGCGGTAGCCGCCGGCCCCCAAAAGAGCCAGGACGAGAACGCCACGGTCACGGTGGCCGGGAGCGCCGGCCGCGCTGTCACCAATGCGGTGCGTCAGCGGACCAAAGCCGCCCAGATCGAGGATGACCGCGACACCCTGGGCCAGGGCGACAGGGTCATCCTGGTTATCGAGGATGACCCGAAGTTCGCCAGGATTCTCTATGGAAAGTGCCATGAGAAAGGACTCAAATGCCTGGCCGCGCCGACCGGAGAGGCAGGAGTGGAACTTGCGGTTAAATATCAGCCGGCCGCCATTATCCTCGACATCCGCCTTCCCGGCATGGACGGCTGGGCCGTACTCGGCATTCTCAAGGAAAAGACGAGCACCAGGCATATTCCGGTCCATATCGTTTCCGTGGATACGGATGCCGGCAACAACGCGCTCCGCAGAGGCGCTATCGGTTACGCCACCAAACCGCTCAGCCAGGAGAACCTGGAAGATACCTTCCGCCGGCTTGAACAGATTGCTGCCGGAAAGCCGCGGCGCGTGCTCCTGGTGGAAGACAACGCCGTGGTCCGCAGGCAGACCGCCCAGCTGATCGGCGCCGGAGAAGACGTTGAGGTGGACGAGGTCGAAACCGGCAAGCAGGCGTTGGCGGCGCTTCGGTCCGGAGGCTACGACTGTGTGGTCCTTGACCTGGGCCTGCCCGACATGAGCGGGCAGAGCCTGCTGGAGACCCTGGAGCAGGAAGGCGTCCAGTTGCCGCCGGTGATAGTCAATACCAGTCGTGACCTCTCCTACGAGGAGGAGATGAGCCTGCGTGAACATACGGAATCCGTCATTGTCAAGGACGTCCGTTCCCAGGAAAGGCTGCTGGATGAGGTCTCCCTCTTCCTGCACCGGGTGGTGAGCAAGATGCCCGAAAAGCAGCGCCGGATCATCCTGGACCTCCATGACACCGACACGCTGCTGCGGGACAAGAAGGTGCTCATCGTCGATGACGATATGCGCACGACCTTCGCCATGGCCCACTTCCTGGCGGCGCGCGGCATGAAGACGCTGAAGGCGGAGAACGGCGAGAAGGCCCTGCTGCTGCTCGAGGAGCAGCCGGACGTGGATCTCGTGCTCATGGACATCATGATGCCGGTCATGGACGGCTACGAGGCCATGCAACGGATTCGCGAACAGGAGAGGTTCCGGAAACTGCCGATGATCGCTTTGACCGCCAAGGCCATGCCGGAAGACCGGAAGAAATGCCTCGCGGCCGGGGCCAACGATTACCTCTCCAAACCGGTGGACCAGGAACGGTTGATTTCCATGATGCGCGTCTGGCTCTACCGATGATTACGCCGGACGGGTAACAGGGCAAGGCCATGGACCATGACAAAATAGAGATAATCGAGATCGATCTGCTGCTGGAGGCGGTTTTCCGGAGATACGGATATGATTTCCGGTCCTATGCCAGGGCGTCCATGGAGCGCCGGATCAGGCAGTTCCTCTCTGTGACGGAGTGTTCGTCGGTTGCCGAGCTGATCCCGAGAGTGCTGCATGACGAGGATTTTTTCTCGCGCCTGGTCCGCTATTTTTCCATCTCGGTGACCGAGATGTACCGGGACCCCTTGGTTTACCGGGCCATCAGGGAGAAGGTGGTTCCGCTGCTCAGGACCTGGCCCCACGTCAAGATCTGGCATGCCGGGTGCGCCACCGGAGAAGAGGTCTATTCCCTGGCCATCCTCCTCAAGGAGGAAGGGATCTACCAGCGGGCAACCATTTATGCCACCGATTTAAACGACAAGGTCCTTGCTCAGGCCCGGGAGGGGGTATATTCTCTCGACAGGATACGGGAAGCAACCCAAAACTATCAACAGGCCGGCGGCAGGGCGTCCTTTTCGGAGTACTACCACTCGCGCTACGACGCGGCGGCCCTGGACAGCTCCCTGAGGGAGCGCATTACCTTCGCCAATCACAACCTGGCGGTGGATGGGGCCTTCGGCGAGATGCATCTGGTCTTCTGCCGGAACGTCCTTATCTATTTCAACCGCGAGTTGCAGAACCGGGCCCTCGGACTTTTCACCGAGAGCCTTGTCCATGGCGGGTTCCTGTGTCTCGGCACCAAGGAAGATCTCCGGTTCAGCGCGGTGAATGACCTGTACGAGGTGGTGGACGGGAAGGCGAAAATCTACAAGAAAAAGGGGGGCCCGTGAGCAGGGGCGCGACCAGAGCCGGAGGTGGAATCCCGCATTACAAGGCCGTGGTTATCGGCGGTTCGGCGGGCGGCGTTGAGGCCCTCGCCACCATCCTCCCGGCCCTGCCCGGGGATTTCGTCCTGCCGGTCCTGGTGGTCCAGCACCTCCATGCGAGTGATGACGGCGCCTTCTCCTTCCACTTGGCCAATCTGACCCAACTGCCGGTAGCGGAGCCCTGCGACAAGACAAAAGTTGAGCCCGGACGGGTTTACACCGCCCCCGCCAACTACCATATGCTGGTGGAGCGGGACGGGACCATCGCCCTGTCCGTGGAAGGGCGGGTCAACTGGTCGCGGCCCTCCATTGATGTGCTCTTCGAGAGCGCCGCCCAGGCCTGGGGGGAAGCGCTGATCGCGGTCATCCTCTCTGGCGCCAATACCGACGGCGCGCGGGGCATATTGGCCGTCCATGCCGCCGGCGGCCTGACCATCGTTCAGGACCCCGCCGAGGCCGGGAGCGTGGTCATGCCCCAGGCGGCCATTGCCACCGGGGCCGTGGCCCACGTCCTGCCGGCCGGGGAGATCGGGCGTCTCCTGGCCGATCTCGGAGGGCGGAAAACAAATTTGCCCCCCGGCTACCGCCATTCAATACGACAATCTACGGCCTAGGTCATTATTAGGCCTTATTATAAAAAGGCAAAGGAGATTGAGATGACCGCAAGACAGAAAATTCTGATCGTGGACGATAGGAAGGAAAACCTTTTCGCCCTCAGGCAGGTTCTGGGCGACGTAGATGCGGAGTTCGTCGAAGCGACCAGCGGCAATGAGGCCCTGGCCGCCACTCTCGATAACGATTTTGCCGTGGCCATCCTGGACGTGCAGATGCCGGAGATGACGGGTTACGAGCTGGCCGAGTATCTGCGCGGCGACAAGAAAAGCGAGGCGATGCCCATTATTTTTCTCAGCGCGGCCTACGCGGACGAGCAGCATGTGTTCAAGGGCTACGAATCAGGGGGCGTCGATTACATAGCCAAGCCCTATCCGCCGCTGATCCTCATCAGCAAACTCAAGGTGTTTCTTGAAATAGACCGTAACCGGCGGGAGCTTGCCAGGCATCGCGACCACCTCGAAACCCTGGTCGCCGAGCGGACTGCGGAGCTGACGAAAACCATCGGGGAGTTGGGGACGGCCGAGGAGCGGTTGCGGATCATCCTGGACAGCCTCGACGCTGTTGTCTCTGTGGTGGACATGGAGACCTACGAACTGCTGTTCATGAATAAATGTGGGCGGGAGATCTGGGGCGACTACGCGGGCAGGAAGTGCTGGGAGATCCTCCAGGCCGGCCAGAGCGGGCCATGTCCCTTCTGCACCAACGACAGGTTGCTGGCCGCCGACGGCACCCCGACCGGGGTGTATGCCTGGGAGTTCCAAAACACCACCAACAACCATTGGTATGATTGCCGGGATCAGGCGATCCCCTGGCATGACGGCCGGCTGGTGCGCATTGAGATCGCCACCGACATCAGCCGGCGCAAGGAGGCGGAGGAGGAGATCCGCAAGGCCAAGGAGGAGTGGGAACGGACCTTTGACGCCATCGGCGACATCGTCACCATCCAGGACGCCAACCATCACATCCTCCTGGGCAACCGCAAGGCCTATGAGGAGTTCGGCCTTCAGCCCGGGGAGCTGGTCGGTAAATTCTGCTACGAACTCTTTCATGGCGGCACAACGCCCTGTGACAAATGTCCCGCCGTCCTCGCCGCCCGGGACATGACAATCCATAACGCGGAGATTGTCAACAAAGAGCAGAAACGGATATTCTCGGTCTCCGCCTCCCCGCTTCGCGGGCCCGATGGCAGGCTGCTGAACATTGTCTATATCGCCAGGGATATCACGGAGATGAAGTCCTTGGAGAGACAGTTGCGCCATGCCCAGAAAATGGAGGCCATCGGCACCCTGGCCGGCGGCATCGCCCATGATTTTAACAACATCCTCAGCCCGGTGCTGGGATATGCCGAGATCATAGCTGAAGGCGCTCCCGCCGACAGCGATCTAGCCGGATACTGCCAGCAGATCCTCAATGCCGGCATGCGGGCCCGGGATCTTGTCAAGCAGATCCTGACCTTCAGTCGAGAGACCGAACAGGAATTCAAGCCCATCCAGCTCCATCTGGTGGTCAAGGAGGTCCTCAAGTTGCTGCGTTCCTCCATGCCAAGCACGATCGAGATCAAGCATAAGGTAGACACCCTGGCCCTGGTGACGGCCGACCCGACCATGGTCCATCAGATAGTGATGAACCTCTGCACCAACGCCTACTATGCCATGCGGGAGACCGGCGGCACCTTGGCTGTTTGCCTGGAAGAGGTGGAGCTCGACGCCGATGACTACATAACCGAGCTAGACCTCAGGTCGGGCAGATATCTGCGGCTTGAGATCAGTGACAGCGGCTGCGGGATGCCTCGCGAGATACAGGACAGGATTTTCGAGCCCTACTTCACCACCAAGGCCCAGGGAGAGGGGACAGGTCTCGGTCTTTCCTTGGTCCATGGCATTGTCACCAAGCTTGGCGGCCATATAACGGTCTACAGCGAACCCGGCAAGGGGGCCACCTTCCATGTCTATCTCCCCAAATACGAGGGAGAGAAAGGAAGGGCGGAGGCGTTGGCAACGGCGGTTTCCCTGCCCAGGGGACATGAACATATTCTGATCGTGGACGATGAAAAGATGATAGCCAAAATAATGCAGACCACCTTGGAATCACTGGGCTATCGGGTGACCTCCTGCGTGGACTCCCGGCAGGCCCTGGAACAGTTTGAGGCCCGGCCGGAAAGTTTCGACCTGGTGCTTAGCGATGTAACCATGCCGGTCCTGACCGGAGTCGAACTGGCCCGGCGGATACTGCTCCTCCGTCCGGAGCTGCCGATCATACTCTGCACCGGATTCAGCGCGATCATCAATGAGGAGAAGGCCAAGTCTCTGGGGATCAGAAGGCTGTTGAAGAAGCCGGTGCCGCGCTGCGATCTGGCCATGGCGTTGCGGGAGGAGCTGGACCGGACTCAAGGGTAATGAGGTGGTCTCGAATAGTGAGACAGCAGATGGTTTTCCCGCATCAGCCTGAGAACCCGGTTTCGCGAAACCCGGATGCCGTCGCGGACTCGCAACCGCCCCCAGACCTTGCGATGCCCCTCTCCGGTAAAGGGCGTGGTTGCCAGGTCATGACGGATCAGGGTCAGCAGAGCATCGTCGCTGAGCAATGGGCGTGGACCACGATGTTTCAGCGCGGCGTGCCGAACCGGAAGAGTTGCCTGGTAGAACGACGAGCGAGCCTGCTCCCAGATATGGCATACCCCTTTGATGCCCGTAGGGCTGGGCTGCTGCCGCGGAGACAGTCCGGCTCGTTTCGACGATCTCCGCCGGGCTAAAGGGCCGGGCTTCCTCACCCGCTGCCAGAGTAGTTCATTCTCCATGGTCAATTCGCCGATCCGGCGCATGGCCTGGTTGAGTTCGGCCTGAACCGGGTTGCCGTGCCGGTTTTTCAACGATTCATCGATGCCGGCAAGGGCCTTCTCACGCCATTGCTCCAAACGGTAGATCTCGATATTGAGCTCACGGGACAGGGCGTCAACCGATTCACCGCGCAACAGGCGCAAGACAACTTCACGCTTTCGGCCGGCACTCCAACGCTGACCGTCAGCCAATGGGACGACTACGGATGCACTCTTGTTCTTCACGCTCATTTCCTACCTCCTTGGACTCGGGGATTATACCCCAATTCTGTGTCCAAGAAAACCGGTGCCGCCCCATCTGGATCTGTCTGCCGCCCACTGTTTGCCAAAAGTAGCAGAAAATCCCTTGTTATTTACGTGGGATTGCGGTAACGGCACAGAATGCAAAGGAATTTTCAGGGCGTGATTGATATGGCAGAATGGGGCGGTGGAAAGAGCGCATGAGGCGCATGATGGCCACTGTCGGAGAGAAAAACGTTAAGTATGGTGATCGGACAGACCCATATAACCAACAACCGCCCGATTGCGGGGTGGACAGCAGGCCGATCCGTGCGGGTTTGCCGTTCCATCCGGGGGTGTCAGGCCGGGTGGTGCCGTTTTGCACCACCGTGTCCAACGAACAGAAGCGGGAAAACGATATCGCTCAGGCAGCACGGCAGCCAGACGGCGAGGAACAAAAAGGTGAAGATGGCGGGGTAATAGTACGAGGGCAGGGTGGTGGTGCCAATGGCCATGATGATATGAAACAAGGAGGCCCAGGTACTCAGCAGCACATGGCCGGCATGGGGCAGTCTGGTTTCCGGCCGGTAAAAGGCGAAGGTGACGCCGAGAATTGCCAGCGGGTTCACCAGCCACCACTTCTCGATGAACCCGAGATGGATTTCCCGGTTCGGGAGGTTCAGCATGATCTCTCCCAGGTAGGGGATGATGGAATCACTGATGGTGGCGATGCCAACAGAGCCCGTGTAACCGATCAGCAGCAGTTTCCAGAGATTACACTTTCCCCGGATGCAGGTTTCACCAAAGTGCTTGCAGGTGTGGAGCCGATAGATCGATGCCGTCACGAGGGCGCTGAGCACCACGTGGATGGGATGGAGAATGTAGAAGATCTGGTAGGATACCTCTTTCGGCAGGTTCATGGAAACCTGCATGACGAGGATACCCGCCAATGCGCCGATGGCGGTGAACGGTGCATGCTGTTTCAGTTCCGTCCAGATCAGTCCAGTCATGGCGCGTTTTCCTTTCCCTGCCAGGAACATAATACCCGGTTGGTAAAAAAGCAAATTCGCGCAGCTTTCGGGTCGAATCTTGATGGCGGCAAACCACTACATCTTCACCTTTGATCCCGGAACGTTGTTGTATGCAATTCCATCCGGCCGGATATCGGCGTTGATTCCCGGTCGGGCGCGGATAAAAATGGCGGATCGTGCTGCAACCTGTTTTGTCATTGAGGAGGCCTGCCCATGGAAAACCACGTGACCGCTGAATTGCAAAACCTGCAGAAACTCACCGAAACACTGATTGAGTATGTTGTCAAGTACGCTTTTCAGGTACTTGGCGCCCTGATCATCCTGATTGTCGGTTACTTTGTCGCCCGGGCCGTCGGCCGGCTGATCGTTCGCCTCTGTCAGCGCCACGACATGGACGTCACCCTGACAAGATTCTTTAGCAATATTACTAGGTTCGTCGTGCTGGTCTTCGTGGTGATCATCGCTATGGGCAAGTTCGGCATCTCCATCGCCCCTTTCATCGCCGCTCTCGGTGCCCTTGCCTTCGGTTCCAGTTTCGCCTTCCAGGGGCCGTTGTCAAACTTCGGGGCGGGCCTGACGATCATCCTTACCCGCCCCTTCGTGGTCGGCAACACCCTCGCCGTGCTGGGGGTCAGCGGCCTGGTGGACGAAATCACCCTGACCTCGACCATCCTGATCACCGAGGACGGCGAGAAGATCACCATCCCCAACAAGCATATCGTCGGTGAGATCATTACTAATTCCTTTGAAAACCGGATCGTCGAAACCTCCATCGGCATTTCATATGCCGACGACCCGGAGCGCGCCGTGGCCCTTATCGCCACGGTGCTGGCCAGCTTCGAGCAGGTGGCCGCCGAACCCGCGCCGCAGATCGGGATCGAGGAATTCGCCGATTCGGCCATCAGTATCGGTATGCGCTACTGGGTGCCCACCACCAGCTACTTCCAGACCCTCTACGCCGTCAACCAGGCGGTTTACACGGCCTTGAAGGGGGCCGGTATCACCATCCCCTTCCCGCAGCAGGATATCTACATCAAGGAGCAGGCGCCGTCTGGTTGAGATGCTGCCGATGGCACCATGGCGGCGGATGGTTGCGTTGCCGGGCGGAAGACAGCTGAATCTTCGTTGGGGGCGGCAAGGGAGTGGTGGGTACTGAACCGGAGTTGTCCGTCTCCGCGGCGGAAAACGACCTGGTGGCGGCCGGTTGACGGCCGCCACCCTGAGCGTGGGAAGCACCGGGCGTGCGGGGTTGGCTTTCGTCGCGCGACCCGGTTGATAACGTAGAGTGAGTAGATGGTTCGGTTACGAAGTCATCAGTCCTTGATCGACATCCGGGCGATGGTTTCCTTGATCTTGTCCAGGCCGTACTTGTCCACCAGGGATTCCAGACCGATATCGAGCTGCTGCTGTTCCAGCTCCTCCTCGACCTCCTCCTCCCGTTCTTCGTAGGTCAGGACATCGTTGAGGCACCATTCGACGCACAACGGTCCGTCCTCGCCCTCGCACATGTCGCACTTCAGCGGCAGGCCGGAGTCCGGCTCCTTGAACCGGTCCCGCGCCGGGCAGGAGGCGCGGCAGAAGGCGCATTCTTCGTATTCCTTGCCGTCGATGGTGTACTTGTCCCGGCCCATGCATTCAGCCGGGGTATACTCGCCGGCAAAGACCGGCAGCCAGATGTCCTTGAGCGGGTGACGGATGATCTGGATGCGTGACCGGGCCGGGTTGTTGCTGCTCCATTTCGGTTCTGAATGGTAGGCCGAACAGATTACCTCGCACATCCGGCAGCCGTTGCAGCGGTCGGCATCAACCTTGATCGTCCTGATCTTCTTCTTTATCTTTGCCATCTCTGTATATCCCTCTCTTTTCGAGTTCCGCGGCGACGTAGTCGAGATCCAGTTCATGCAGCCGTTCCCGCGTGGGGACGCCGTCGTCGTTCCAGCCCTTGTAATGGTAATAGGTCGTCAGCAGTTTTTCCTCGTGTTCGGGGAAACGATGCTTCCAGTGATCCTCCGGCGGCTTTTCGTCTTCCCGTTTCAGGCCGCGCAGCAGGTTGTACGCCCGGTGCAGGTTGCGGCTGCGGTTGACGGTATGCTTCAGGTGTTCCCGGTCCATGTTCATGCCGGTGGCCGCCGAGATGAGCTGGGGGTAGTTGTTGATGTGGTAGGGAGGCTTCAGACAGAAGGAAGCCATGCCGGCGCACAGGCAGAGGGCGTCGTCGATGTTGTGCAGCATTTCCATCCAGTCGACGATCTCGGCACTCATCTCCGGGGTCGGATAATAGGGGTTGGCGTTTTCTCCCCGCGGCTCCCAGTCGATGAGGTACTGCTTGAATTTCTCGTCGGGGATCTGGGGCCAGTCACGGACGAACTCCTCGCGTGCCTCCTTGGTCGGAAACGGCGCCTGGGGCCAGTTGCCCTCGATCTGGGTGATGCTGATCTTCTCGTTGGTGGAATACATCAGGTAATAAAGCGGGTCCATCATGCCGAGCTTGAGCGGCAGCTGTTCATGTTTCTTGATGGTGTTGTGATCGTATTTCTCGGCGCCTTTGCCGATCTTGCGCGCGGCCCAGTAGACCCCGTCGGCGAGAATGTCGCCGATGCCTTCGCGGCGTACAACCCGGTCCAGCAGCCAGAAGAAACGGCCCTCCTTGTCGGTGGGGCAGCCTTCGAAATCCTTGTCGGTGAGGATCCCGGCCTCGTAGATCTCCACCGCGAAGGCAAGAATCTGCGGCGTCGAAAAGGAGTCGACGCCGTACTCCGAGGCCTGCTGGAGGATGCGCCAGGCGAAATCCAGGTTATCGACGTAGGCGGCCATGGAGTAGGTGAGCTTGCCGAAACACTTGGCCATGTAGGGCGAGGTGTTCTGGTAGGAGATCAGCGCGCCGCAGTGCTGCGGACAGTTAAAACAGCTGATGAAGCGCTTGATCCCCTCCATCTGGGTGGTCGACCAGCTTTCCTCGATCTCCGGGGTCCAGAAGCCCTTCCGCCGGGTGCGGGCGTTGCCCCAGGCGAAGTTCTCCGTGTGCCACTTTTCGTCGGTGTGGACCATCTCCTGCGGTGAGCCGATGCCGGCGAGGATGGTCATGACCCCCGGAATGGGATTCTCGTTGCGGTAGTCAATATATCGCCGCACCTCTTTAAGGTGCTCCATGAACTCGGCGCCGCGGGCGAGATTGACGTCGCCGGTGCCGCGTACGGCGATGGCCTTGAGCTTCTTGTCGCCCATCACCGCGCCGCCGCCGAGCCGGCTGGCGCTGGAGCGGCCCTGCTCGATGGAGGCGGTGAACACCCGGTTTTCGCCGGCCAGGCCGATGGCCGCCACCTGGGCGTTGGGCTCGTTGAGCTCCTCGCGGATCAGATCCTGGGTTTCCAGCGCACCCTTGCCTTGAAGATGGGAGGCGTCGCGCAGTTCAACCTTGCCGTCCTTGATCCACAGGTAGACCCACTCGGGGGACTTGTTACGGAAGATGACCTTGTCGTAGCCGGCATACTTCAGCTCCGCCGACCAGAAGCCCCCCATCATCGGGTAGCCCAGGAGGTTCGTCTGCGGCGAGACGAAGGTGACGACGGTGCGATTGGCGCTGAACGCCGGGGTGGCGTTGAGCAGCCCCGAACTGAAGATCAGCAGATTTTCGGGGTCGAAGGGTTTCACCTCGGGCGGCACCCGGTCCCAGTGGATCTTCACGCTGGTTCCCAATCCGCCAAGGTAAAGTTCCATCATCTTCGGGTCAGTTTCCACCCGTTCGATATTGCCGGTCGCCAGATCGACTTCAAGATTGAAGCCAGTTTCAGCGTATCTCATGTACGATTCCTCCTTGGTGCCTGAATCCGTATTGCAGCGATTCGCAGACACTGTGCCATGACGGCTTTTTTACGGTTCCGTCGCCCGGAAGGTTCCGGCCCCGCCCCGTCAGCGGCGGGGTTGAAAGCCGGGTTGCCATGGCGTTGGCTTCCGGCGTCGGGGCCTGAAGGTTTCCGGGCGGTGGCGTTGGAAAATCAATATGCATAGGGCGTGCCAGCGGTTGCCTGCCGGGTTGCCAGGTAGTGCGTCAGCGCCTTTTGCGATGCATCGAGGTATTCCGGTGAGCGGACCTCGATGATGATCTTGCCGATGCGGCCGAAATCGAGCCGGTCCAGGATCCGCCGCCAGTCCAGGGTGCCATCCTCCAGTCCCTTGTGCTCATCCATGGTGCCGTGGTTGTTGCTGGCGTGAATGTAGACGGTACGTTGCCGCACCCGGTCGATGAATTCGTCGAGGTCGCAGCCGAGCGCGTTTGTCCGGTGACCGCAATTCAGATGCCCGAGATCGAGGACGTAACCGAGCCCGGGAAAGATTTCCAATACCCGGCAGGCGGTCGCGGCGCGCAGGAACGAGTCTGATTCGTAGAGCAGCCGCACCCCGTATTCCGCCGCCTGATCGATGATGTCCGCCAGCCGGCGCCGGCCGTCATTGTCCATCAGGGCGTCGTGCAGGTGAAAAACAATCTCTTTCGCCCCGAGGAAGCAGGCGACATCGACCTCGGCCCGCAGGGTGGCAAGCTCGGCGATGGTGAAACTCTTCAGTTCCTGGAAGACGCCGGTGGTACCCGAGTGCAGGCTGAGGGAGATGCCGCGCAGGTAACGTTTCACCTTTTCAAGGTAAAAGGTGTTCAGGTAAAGCTCGGAATGGCGGCGGTTGATCTCGATGGCGGGGATGCCCAGGGCGGCGGCCCCTTTGTACCACCGGGACGCGGTGATGATCTGTGACGTGGTACCGATCAGCGGTCCGCCGGCGAGTGGGATGACCCGAACCGGTATGGGAACGCCGGCGCCGGGCCCGGCGGGCATCGTGCGGTGGACGCGGGTCGATTCAATGGCGGAACTCGGGTCGGTTTTTCGGGCCGGCAGCGTCATGGCCGCGACGGCTCCTCCCGGTACGATTCCATCCCGGACCAGGAAAGCAGTTGGACGTGGATGTCCGTACCCGCGGGGAGAAAATCGCGGCCTTCGGGGATGGCTGCTACGGCCGTGGCGCGGCTGATGGAACGCAGCCGGCTACGTTTCTTCATTGGGTGAAAGAGCGGCGGATCGCTGCCGATTTCGAGGGTGCCGTAGAAGAAATCGGTCCAGTTGGGATCCCCCTCGTCGAGATCGGTGGCCAGCCGGGCCCGGAGTCGGGGAAGCCCCGGGTTGGCATGCCCGCCGAGGGCGAGAAGCCCCGGTAGGGCGATCTGCAAAAATCCCATCAGGTTGGACGGCGGGCCGCCGGGGAGGATGAAAACCGGTTTGTGCTTCAGCATGCCGAGGCCGACGGCCTTGCCGGGGCCGATGCGGATACGGTGGAAAAGCTGCCGCCAGCCCAGGCCGGCGAGGACCTGGGCCACCATGTCGTGTTCACCCGTCCAGGCGCCGCCACTGGTGATGAGGGCGTCGGTTACGGCCGCCAGGCGGAAGATTGCCGCTTCGATGGCGCCGTAATCGTCCGGCACGACAGCCAACCGGGATGGCATGCCGTAGCGTTTGCACCAGGCCGCCAGGGTGACATTGTTGCTGGCGTAGAGTTTGCCCTTCGGCAGGGGCCGGCCGGGTTCGACGATTTCGTCGCCGGTGCCGATAATGCCGACCATCGGCAGTCGAAAAACCTCGACCTCGCTGATCCCCGCCGAGGCGAGAAGTCCCGCGGTGACCGGTGAAACCGGCCACCCTGCATTCAGCAGGCAGTCGCCGCTCCGGGCGTCGCTGCCGCGCCGGAGGATGTTTTTGCCGGGGTCGATCGGTCGGGACAGAATCACGGCATCGTCGCGCTGTTGGACGAATTCCTCGGCCACCACCGCGTCGGCGCCGGCGGGGATCCGGGCCCCGGTCAGTATCCGTATCGTTTCACCCGGTCCAATGGGGATATGGTTGGAGCCGCCGGCGGTCATGGCTCCCATGATCCTGAGTTCGACCGGGTATTCGGGCGCGGCGGCGGCGATGTCCGGCGCGGCAACCGCATAGCCGTCCTTGCGGGATGAATCCATCGTCGGGGAATCGACCAGGGCGAAGATATCCGCGGCGGCCACCCGGTCGATGCCCTCGGTCAGCGGCAGAATTTCGGCAGGCAGCGGGGCGATATTTTCCAGCGTCAGGCGCCTGGCCTCCGCAAGGCCGATGGATGATGTGGGTTTCATAGTCATTTTGCCGGAGCATGGTGGTTTTTGTGTTTTATGGCCTTTACGTATATCACAACTGACGGCTTCGCAACAACTCCATCTTCCGCGCTTCCGCGCCGCGTCGTAATCCGGGTCGCTCAACCCGGGTGATGCCTTATGCCACCGGCGGGAAGGTACCGAGAATCCGGAGCCGTTGAAAAAAGCGATATTTGCCAAACCATGTTTTCAGTCGCTGTATCCGAGCTGAAGCGGGTAGTGGTGGAGGCTTTGGCCGGTTGATCTGGTGAAATCAAGGATTGGTGCATGTGGGTCCGCTTCCGGTGGCCGAGCGAAGCGGTTTGTGTGCGGATATCCGTATTCCGGTTTGATTATTCAGTGCAGCATACTATGCTGACACAAGTTTGCGAAAAAATATTCATCGTGCGCCATTCTGCCGGGGCACCGGGAATGCGCGTTACGAAAACCATCGTACGAGGCTGAATGGATGCATGACAATCCCGCCCGCGCCGAAGGTAATTCCTTTTTCCGGACGTTAATCGAGAATGCCAACGATGTTTTTTATGCCATCGGCCTCTCGACGGTATGTTTACCTATATTTCGCCGAATTGGATCGATTTCATGGGGGAGCCGGCGGCTGAGGCGATCGGGAGATCCTTCGAGCTCTACGTCCATCCCGAAGACGTGCACCTGTGCCGTGAATTCCTTCACCGGGTTCTGGCCACCGGAAAGAAACAGGCCGGGGTCGAGTACCGGGTGCAGTGCCGAGACGGTGACTGGCGCTGGCACCTGTCCAACGGTTCGCCGCTCAAGGACCACGCCGGCAGGGTCACCGGTTCCTTCCGCATTGCCCGTGATATCACCGAGCGCAAGCGGGCTGTGGATGATCTGCGTGCCGGCGAAGAATACCTGCGCACGATTCTGCAGACCACCGTGGACGGTTTCCTGGAGGTTGATTGCGCCGGACCGATCGTCGAGGTCAACGATGCCTACTGTGCCATGTCGGGCTACCGGCGGGATGAAATCGTCGGTCTGCATGTCAGCGATATCAACCCCGAAGCGGCGCCCGCCGACGTGGACAGCCGCATCTGCAACGTCAGGTTGCGGGGTTCAGGGATCTTCGAGAGCCGGCACCGCCGCCGGGATGGGAGCGTCTTTCCGGTACAGGTATCACTTGCCTGGCTTGAAGCGAAGGGCGGGCGGGTGGTCTGTTTCACCCGTGACATGACCGAGCGCAACGAGTCCCAGGCGCGGATTCTGCACCTGCAGAAGGCCGAAAGCCTGGGCCGCATGGCCGCCGCTGTTGCCCACCATTACAACAACCTGCTGACCGTGGTGCTTGGCAGTCTCGAACTGCTGGAGATCAAGCTCGGCGAAGGGGCGGCCGGGGCCGACGTCGGCGATGACCTGGCGGCGGCCCGGAATGCGGCTCTACCCGTGCCGCGGTCCTGGGAAGTACCATGCTGGCCTACCTGGGGCAGGCGGACAGCCGGGAGGAGGAGTTCGATCTTGCCGCTCTCTGCCGTGACGTTCTCTCCGAAGTCGCCACGGGCATGCCGGTATCCCCTGGCCTGAAAGCTGATCTGCCGGCATCCGGGCCGTCAATCCGGGCCAACCGCGGGCAGATCCGCCGGTTGGTGGAAAACCTGGTGCGCAACGCTCGTGAGGCGGTGAAAGAGGAAGCGGCGGGGGATGACTCGGGTGTCGTGGCCGTGCGTCTCGGGACCGTTGCCGCGGCGGATATTCCCGCCGGCTGGTGCCGGCCGCTCGATTTCCGCCCGGAAGATTCCGTCTATGCCTGTCTCGAGGTGGCGGATTCCGGTTACGGTATTGCAGCGGCCAGCCTCGATAAGCTTTTCGACCCGTTCTACTCCACCAAGTTCATCGGTCGCGGTCTTGGTTTGTCCGTGGTCCTGGGCGCGGTGAAGGCCCATGGCGGCTGCATCACGGTGCAGAGTTCTCCGGGGCGCGGCAGTTCCTTTCGGGTGTTTCCGCCGCTGGTTGACGGCGCCGTTTCGCCATTGGCGGCTGCCGGGACCACGCCTTTCGAGGAGGTGTCCCTGGCACCGAGCGCTACCGTACTTCTGGTGGACGATGACCCGGACGTGCGGGGTATGGGTGTCAAGATGTTGCGCAGCCTGGACATGCAGGTCATCGAGGCCAGCAGTGGCGAGGAAGCGGTAGCGCTGTTCCGCCGTCATCATGGCGAAATCCGGTGTGTGCTGTGCGATCTCACCATGAGTGGTATGGACGGCTGGCAGACTCTGGAGATCCTGCGGCGGATCAAGTTAGACATTCCGGTGATCCTGGCCAGCGGCTACGACCATGAGCGGGTCATGCAGGGTGCCGGAGCCGAACTTCCCCAGGCCCTGCTGGGCAAACCGTATCAGCTCGCGGCACTGAAAAACGCCGTTGCCCGGGCGTTGGCGGCAACTGAATAGTCGTGGGGGGCCATCGAAAACAGCTCCGCGCCAATGCCGCTCCTGATTCACGGCGCGCCGTGGATTTGCCCTGGATTCACGGGGAGCAGACGTTGAGGAAAGGTGTACATGGAAATACGCCGCCGCCGGCAGTGACCCAATGTGCAGCGCCAAGAAGCAGATGGAGCGGTTACGAAGCCATCCGGTATTATGCTGGACAAATCGGGCCGCAGTGCTGTTCCGGGTAGACTTGTTATGCATCCACGACGATTGAAAGCCCTCAATATTTCCTGTTTCCTGCCGATAACCCACTTGAATACACATGAATACCGCGGTGCAGGCCGCATGACCGGTACACGGATGTACCAACAAGGTCGGCAGGGAGGCAAACCATGCAAATCAGTGCCGCGAACATCACTCTGGCATCCAGCCATCTGCTCCAGGAATCGGTGGAAAAACATGAGCGCCTTGAGGTCCGGGTCGATGGCCGGTTGACTGATCGTGTGACCGACAACATCGAAAAGGCCCTGGCGGAACTGCCGGCTGACCGCCTTCAGCTTCGCGGCCGCGCTCGATCGGCGGCCGTTGAAGCCCTTGAGACCTACCGTTTCGCGGGCCGGGAATCATCCCCGCCCGCGCGGGACGCGGCTCGCCGCGGTTCATTCGGCCGCGGCGCCATTGACCGCGGCGGCTTTGAAGTCGGCCATTCAGCCGGTACCGGAACCGCTACCGCCGCCGATGAGCCTCCCAGCGTTGAACTGAGCCCCGAGGACCAGCAGAAAATCCGCATCATCGAACGCCTGTGGGAGCAGTTGACCGGCAAGCGGGTGCGCCTGGCGGTGGCCGACGGTTTCGTCGCCCGGCGCCGGCCGGCACCGGAAGCGGTGGCGGCGCAGAACGTGGAGGTGCCGGCGGAAGCACGGCAGGGCTGGGGCGTGGCCTACGACTACCAGGAGATCCATCGCGAGAGCGAGGCGATGTCCTTTACCGCCGCCGGTACGGTGACCACGGCCGACGGGCGTGAACTGAGCATCGACGTTGGCGTGACCATGAGCCGCGAGTTCGTCGACTTTTTCGGGATTTCGCTCCGTGCTGGAGACCCCGAACTGATCGACCCGCTGGTGATCAATCTGGACGGACAGGGCGTCACCCTCACCGACGAACACGTTATCTTCGACCTTGATGCCGACGGCGCGACGGAAGAAATCTCTTTTGTCGCGCCCGGCAGTGGCTTCCTGGCCCTGGATAAAAACGGCGACGGAATAATCAACGACGGCAGCGAGTTGTTCGGGCCCGCATCCGGCGATGGTTTTCAGGATCTGGCCGCCTGGGACGGGGACGGCAACCAGTGGATCGACGAAGCCGACCCGGTGTTCGACCGTCTGCGGATCTGGACGAAGGGTGCCGACGGCGAGGATCGCCTCATTGCCCTCGGTCAGGCCGGCGTTGGGGCCATCTATCTCGGCCACCTCGATACGGTGTTTTCCCTGCGCGACAGGGCGAACGAGGAACAGGGCCGGCTGCGCGCCAGTTCCATCTACCTGCGGGAGAACGGCGCCGCTGGCACCATCCAGCAGGTCGACCTGGTGGGCTGAGCAGCGATTGGGGCCCGACGGATTTATCTTTGTCTTCGAGACGTGCAGTTCCTCCGCCTCATTTCGCGAACCGTGGCGCGTAGCTCCCGTAGCCTTCTTCCGCCAGCCGGTCGGCGGGGATGAAGCGGAGCGCCGCCGAGTTGATGCAGTAGCGTTTGCCGGTGGGCGGCGGGCCGTCGTCGAAGACGTGGCCGAGGTGGGAGTCAGCATGGCGGCTGCGCACCTCGGTACGCACCATGAGCAGCCCGCGGTCCCGGCGTTCGACGATGTTGCCGGGCGCCAGCAGACGGGTGAAACTCGGCCAGCCGGTGCCGGAATCGAACTTGTCGTGGGAACTGAACAGCGGCTCGCCGGAGATGACATCGACGTAAATGCCGACTTCCCGGTGATTCCAGTAGGCGTTGGCAAAGGGCGGCTCGGTGTCGTTTTCCCGGGTGACGCGGTACTGTTCCGGGGTCAGGCGGCGGCGCAGTTCTTCATTCGACGGCCGCCGGTAGGCGGTCCCGATATCAGTGCTGTCGGGCAGGCCGGGAATTGTTGCTTTTGCTGATGTTTCCTTTTGTGCCGGTCTTTGCGAAAGTACCTCGGCGGTGGTCGAGTTTCCCGCCGCGCTCGTTCCCGCCGTTTCCGTTTTCATGACCTCGGCTCCGGTCTTTCCTGTCCGCGGCTCCCCTGTTCGTGGCATTGCTTTCATGGTCTGCGTTTCTGCCCTATCCCCGGCTTTCCCTGCCGTGCCTGTTCCGGTTGAGAGCGTTTTGTCAGGTGCGGTGCTGCCGGTTGCCTTTTTCTCCTCCGTGGCGGTGCGTATCGGACATCCTTGCGGCCGCCAGGCCCGGTCGGCACCCCATGCGTCCTGCAGAAACCGGTCGCGGCCGGAACTGCCGCGGTAGGAGCGGTAACGCATTTTATTGGTGCGGTGGTAGTCCTGGTGGTAGTCCTCGGCGGGATGGAAGGTGCCGGCGGGGAGGATCGGGGTGACCACGGGTTTCGAAAAACGGCTCGCGGCCGTCAGTCGGTCGCGGCTCGCTTCCGCCAGTTTCCGCTGCCGTTCGTCGTGGTAGAAGATCGCCGGCCGGTACTGGCCGCCGCGATCGACGAACTGGCCGCTGTCGTCCGTGGGGTCGACCTGGCGCCAGAAGATCTCCAGCAGGTCGGCGTAACCGATGCGTTCCGGGTCAAAGCGGATCCGCACCGCCTCCACGTGTCCGGTTTTGCCGCCGCACACCTCCTCGTAGGTTGGTTTTTCGGTATTGCCGCCGGTATATCCCGCCTCCACGTCCAGCACCCCGTCGTGTTTCTCGAACGGTTCCTCCATGCACCAGAAGCAGCCACCGGCAAAGGTCGCGGTTTCGATGTTTCCGCCACCGGCATCCTCTGCCCGGCATGCGACCGGCCGCATGCCGGCCGCCAGGACAAGCAGCGGTAGGATGAACAGTATCCTGATCAGCATGGTGATTTCTCCTCCCGGATGGCTGAGGTTGAGATTATTGCCGACCGCGAGAAAGCACGAACCGGGAATTCATGCTGCCGGATATGCGGCACATTGCGGCTCGGCATGGTCACCGTGGGGCGGCGTACAGAGGTGTCGTTAACCTTCAAGGTAGCTTTCCGCACGCTGGAAATCAAGGCGGATACGCGGGATAACCGGCCGTGGTTGAGCATCTCGGTGTGATCAGTGGACCCGGGTCTCGGGCATCCGGGGTATTTTCAGCAGCATCTTCCGGTCACCACGCAGCGTCGGCAGCAGAAATTCATCATGCATCTCCTTGACAACGCGGGCCATGGTCTTTCTGATCCACCCCTTCACGGATCAGGTTCCCCGTCTTGCGGTCCAGCCTGACCTCGGTGGTGTCCGGTACCTGCTTGATCAGGACGACGATATCCATGACTGATGTACGCTCCTTCGATCCCCGTTGTGGCCGAGCTACCTGACCGCTACCGCCAGAAACAGTACAAGTGACGGGAACAGCTCCAGCAGCACAATGCAGACGACATAGGTAGGAAGAAAGTAGGTTACCCCTTTGAATACCGTGGCCAGCGAAATGTCCGCCGACATGCCCGCGACGACGTAGGCGTTGACCCCCACCGGGGGGGTGATGGCGCCCATGGTGGTGACGACGGTCAGCATGACGCCGAACCAGATGGGGTCGTAGCCCAGCTTCATGGCCAGCGGGTAGAAGATCGGGATGGTGATCAGCAGCAGTCCCAGGGCATCCATGATCGCGCCGCCGATAATGAATACGACGATCATCAGCCAGAGGATGACGAAGTTGGGAACCGGCAGCGAGATGGCCCATTCGGCGATGGCATAGGGCAGCCTGGTGATGGCCAGGAAACGTCCGAAGATCACCGCGCCGCAGACGATGATGACGATGAAGCAGGAGATCCGCAGCGTGTCTTCGACCGCCTGCACGAACCCCTTGCGGGTCAGGCTCCGGCGCAGCAGGCTGATCAGCAGGGCGAAGAAGGAGCCCACGGCGCCGGCTTCGCTGGGGGTGAAGAAGCCGATGAAGAGCCCCCCCATGACGAGGGCGAAAAGGATGACCATCTCCGCCGACCCCCGGAGGGAGAGCAGCTTTTCCCGGAACGTCGTTCTGGGGCCCGCCGGTCCCCAGTCGGCATGCTTCCGACAGATGAGATAGATCGTCATGACCATGCAGCCCGCCAGAATGATGCCCGGAATGATGCTGCCGAAAAACAGCCGGGCGATTGACTGGCCGGTGTAGATGCCGAAAACCACCAGGACGATACTGGGCGGGATGACGACGCCCAGGGTCGAACCCGCGGCGATGGATCCGGTGATCAGTAGAGGATGATAGTCATAGCGCTTCATCTCCGGCAGGGCGACCGAGGTCATGGTGGCGGCGGTGGCGGTGTTCGAGCCGCTGATGGCGGCAAATCCCGCGCAGGCCATGACAGTGGCCATTGCCAGCCCCCCTCGGGTGGCTCCAAACCACTTGTAGGCGGTGTTGTAGAGTTTGGTATTGACGTTCGAATGAAAGCAGATCAGGCCCATGAAGATGAACAGCGGAATGATGGTCAGGCCGTAGGATGAGAATGTGGTCCAGATCTCGGTGCCGAGCATGACCAGGGCCGCCTGGGGGGTGGCGACATAACCGACCCCGAGAAAACCGATCAGGGCCATGGCGAAGCCGACAGGGATCTGCAGGAAGAACATCGTTGCCAGCATGATGACGATGCCGGAGATGCCGATTACTTCAGGACTCATCTGTTTTTTCTCCGGTCACCAGTGAATGGACGGCTTTATACAGGTCGTGGAAAAGGATCAGGGTGAGGAAACCCAGTCCGAAGGCAACCGTGAAGATGAATGGATAATAGGGCAGGAGCAGGGTTTCCGACATTTCACCGCTGCGAAACACGGTTACGCCCCAGATAAACACCTGCCGCGTGGCAATCAGGAAGAACGGAGCGGTGATCAGGTAGCTGACGGTGGCGGTCAGCCGGCGCCAGGTTCTGGTGTACTTGTCGGTAAAGATGTCGACGGCTACATGGTTTTTCCTGATCTGGGTAAAACCCAGGGCCAGGGAGATGCTGACGGCGCCCAGGAAACCGATTATTTCAAAGGATCCGACGATGGGACGCCAGAAGATTCTGGAAACGACGTTGCCGAAGCCGAGAGCCATCATGAGGATCAGGGCGCTGCCGCTAATCCAGATGGCAAGGCGGTTGATGCGGGTGGTAAGCTTCTGCATGGAGATCATGAATGGTGTCCAGTCACATGGAATGTATGGGCAGCCGGTGTCCGCGGGCAGTATGAAGGCTTCGCAATAATCCCGTCTTCTTCGTTGCGCGCTGGGGAAGTGGCGCGAATTCGGATCCGTTACCGTGCCATTCAACCTGGGCGCATTTTGGCAAATGTTGTCCGGGATGATCATTGCCGCACGACTCCCCTCTCAGGGGGGAGGCGGAATCCCGCCGGCAACGGGGTTCCGCCTCCGGGCCGCATGATCTTATTTGGCGTATTCCTTTTCATACTGCTGTTTAAAGTTCTGGAGGTCGGCGAGAAATTCCTTGCCGGGCAGGCCGGCGGCAGCGGTGTCCTTGAGGTACCCGTCGGTCATGAAGGACACCCTGTGCTTGATCTCCGCGGCTTCCGCGGGGGAGAAATGATAGACGCTCACCCCTTTTTCCTGTCTGGACCAGGCCATGGCCTCCTCGACATGCTGGTCTTCATACTGACCGGTCCAGATGGCCTGCTCGCGACCAAGATCATCGAGAACCTTTTTGACGTCGTCCGGCAGAGACTCCCATTTTTTCAGGTTCATCACCACCGCGAAGGACGTGGTTGGGCCGTTGGTGACGGTCACATGCTTGCAGAGTTCGGCAAATTTAAAATCCTTCATGACCTCGAGTGACGAAAAGAGTCCCTTGACGACGCCTTTCTGCAACGATTCCGGAACGCTTGACATGGGCATGGCGACGGGGATCGCGCCCATGGCGTCAAGGTACCGGGCGGAGATGCCGGTGCCCCGGATCTCCAGTTTGTTGAGTTCGGCGGTATTCCGTACCGCCACCCTGGACATGATATTCGCCGGGGCGCAGGTGAACATGGTCAGGACCTTGACCTTGCTGAAGGATTCCGGCTGGTATTTCCGGTACAATTCCCAGAGCGTGACGCTGGCGACCGTGGCGCTGGTGAACCCGTTGGGCAGGTCGAGCCCCGCCAGCAGGGGGAAGCGGCCGGGGATGTAGGGTGGGCAGAAGCAGCCGATGTCGGCGAGGCCGGAAATGACCCCGTCAAGCATGTTTTTGGCTCCCAGCAGGGTGCCGCCGGGGAACGTGGTCACGTCCACCTCGCCATTGGTTCTCGCCTCCACCTCTTGGGCCCAGCGCTCCATCTGGACACAGGGAAAGGTGGGTGCCGGCGGGAAGTTGGCGTAGGTGAGTTTGATCGTGCCGGCGGCTTCGGCCGTCGTCACCGCCGGCGGTCCGGCGATCAGAGTGAACATTGCCAGCAGCAGCACAGTCAGAAATCGTTTCACCATCATCTCCTCATCCTCCTTTTGGTCATGGGTTTTCGGGCCCGACGCTGGGGTGCGAATCCCGATTGGTGCCGTATGGAAACCGACTGAATCCTAGATTATCACGCCGGCCTTCAATTCGTCCATGACGCTTTTCGAATAGACCAACTCACCGGCATAAATCTTATCGTTTTGTGGGAGGGCGGCGATCCCCGCAGTCATGATACGTGCCAATGACCTCCCTCTGCCGGGTGCCGGCGGTGGGTTTCCGTGCTTCCCGCGTCTATACCAAC
The DNA here is from genome assembly GCA_016933675.1 of Candidatus Anaeroferrophillacea bacterium. GTDB lineage: Bacteria > Desulfobacterota > Anaeroferrophillalia > Anaeroferrophillales > Anaeroferrophillaceae > JAFGAM01. The sequence continues at coordinate 495 of JAFGAM010000068.1, read as the reverse complement.
AACATCTACAGCCAGGCGCGTTTCGCGGCGATGGCAATCCGCAGGGGCGACGTTCGCCATTGAAAGCTCGACGAGCTGGCGGCTGCCGCTATCGATCCCGGAGTTCCTTCACACCGCGGCCCGTTGTGAAAAATATTTTTTTTCTTGTCGAGAAAGCAAGGATTGCGGGACGCCGGGTTCCAGGACGCCGGCAGAAAACAAAGGACAGGCAGAATGTACGATCAGCTTGACCCTTGATCCTCGTTTACATATACTGTGCGACGGGAAATCATCCATTACCGGGGATTATGATGGATGGCCCCGTAACAACACCATGAAATTAAATTGCTATTGGTTCGTAACAACCATACAAATAGGTCATTCCCGCGCCGGCGGGCATGATGCGGGCAACCGGAACGGGGGGAACAGATGATCAAGAAGACGCTGAAGGTGAACGGCATACCGCGGACGGTGATCGCGCCGGCGGACGAGACCTTGGCGAACGTCATCCGCGGT
>JAFGAM010000067.1 GCA_016933675.1 Candidatus Anaeroferrophillacea bacterium | reverse complement strand
TGACCGCGGCTTAACGGGGCCAATTATGCAGAATAATAAACCTAAAAATGATTCAAAAAAGCGACATCTTTATTGACAACGACCGCCCGCTTTGTGGTCATTTTCATCAGGGGGATGCCGACCTGGCTGTCGTGCGGTGAAGCCGATGTAATCAGAGCGCTGACCGGTATACCGGCGTCGCAGACATCCAGATGCAGTTTGAAGCCATTTTGCATAGGGTTTTGCAAGAACCTCAAACGAAACGGAATAATACCGCTGGAGTTGTTTCGAACCCATCAGAAGATATCGGCGGAGAAACGATAGATCTCCGCCTGCGGCAGCTTCCAGCAATGGCCGGCGAGCCCGGCCTTGATACAGGTGTGGGTAAGGAAGGTATTCCGATCCCAACCGTGCTCCACCGCCACCTGGGGTAGCAGCAGGCCGGCGGCACCGTCGCACTCGATGTAGAGTCCGTCCCGGCCAACCTCGACGGCGGCCGGATCGGCCACCTTCTCGAGCGGCGTCAGCACCGAGATCTCGATCCCGATTTCCGCCAGTTCAGCGGCGGCCAGGGGCGGAAAACGAGGGTCCTGGAAAGCGGCGGCCACCGCCATCTCGCGGATGGTCTGCGTCAGGGGCTTGTAACCGCGGATATACCCGATACAGCCGCGCAGCCGGCCGGCACGGGTGAGGGTCACGAAGGCACCACGCTTCTCGGCCAGATGCACCGCCCCCGTCGGCGGTACGGGAGGGGTTTCGTCCCGTCCCAGACGCGCGGCAATCTCCTGCCGCGCCAGTGCTCTGAGAAAGTCCTTCTCCGCCGGACTGAGCCCCAGATCGATGCCTGCTCTGCCGCTCATGCGCCGCCCTCCTTTGCTTCCCGCCGGCGGTAGCAGACCGCCGCCATGTAGCCCACCACCTGGCGCCGCTCCCCGGATACGTCACCGGAATTGCGGTACGCCAGCACCTTCGTATCGGTGGCCCCAAGCGCCGCCGCCAGCAGCAAAACCGCGATCATCGGCCCGGCACCACAGGCCTCGGCCTCGCCACCGCTGACCACGCGCCAGAGTTCGCGGGGGTCGTTGCCGGCGACCGCATCGACGATATGGCGGTCGAGTTCCACCGCCTGGTCATAACGGTGAAAATGTGACAGATCGGAACTTGCCACCAGCAGCACCCGGCGCCCGGCAATCCGCGGGGCGAGAATATCCGCCAGCCGCCGCGCCGTTTGCCAGTCCTGGGAACCCATCACCAGCGGCAGCAAGCGGAATTCCCCCAAAACCACCTGGAGGAACGGCAACTGCACCTCAAGAGCATGTTCCTGCAGGTGTGCCTGGGGAACCCAGGTAATTCCTTCCACGCCGTCCAGGTCATCGACAAGCTCCCGGTCCACCGGCACGATGCCCAGTGGTGTCAGGTAGTCTCCTTCGCGGTAGACCGACACCCCTTGAAACCAGGCATGATGACTGGGAGACACCACCACGACAAGATCGTAGTACCCGCCGGCGACCTGCCGGTAAGCCTCCGCCGCCACCCCACCGGAATAGACATAGCCGGCATGGGGGCTGATCAGGGCAATGATCTCACCGGAAACCGGTACACTGCCGGCCCCGCCCAGCAGACGATCGACCTCCCGCCGCAGGGTTTCCGGATCGGCAGGATAAAAGGTGCCGGCAACGGCGGGCCGGCGCACTCCGCTTCTGACCATGAGATACCCTCCATCCCTCGGCAGCGGGGATTTCCCTTGTCACGGGCACCCGCTTGCGGGTAAGATACCGTTAACACTATCACGGGCGGCGGCCATGTCAAGGTGCGAATGAATGGCCGTGAAGGGACGACACATGGACAAGAAAACGATCCTTGCGGAACTTGAATCCCTGCTCGCACGACAGGGTATCACCGTCAGCTACGAGAACTTCCAGAGCCAGCATATCCGGCGCCGGCGCGGTCTCTGCCGGCACGAAGACCGCTACCTGCTGATCATCAGTGACCGGGAAAAACCGGACGACCGCATCGCCGCTGTCTGTGAAGTGCTGCGGCATTTCGATCTCGAAACGATCTATCTGCCGCCGAAGATCCGCGCCCTGCTGGAGCTCCCGGCCACATGCCGGACCTGATCCCGGGCCGCACCGGCTGACCACGGCGATCCGGCCTGAGGTGCATCCCGGCCTCGCCGGCCAACCCCATTCACGGCCCCCACGGAGAGAGGAAGGGGGAAACAACCCGATACCACAGCCCCGGAAACAGGAAGGTGGCAATGGATAATTTCGCCGCGCTTGTGGACCTGGCCCGCTATCTCGGGGCCACCGAGGCGGTGACGATCGACCCCGCCGACATCGTCATCGATGAACATTTCGCCCACATGTGCGCCGCACCGCGCTGCAGCGGCTACGGGCAATCACTGAGCTGCCCGCCCCATGTCGGCGGGCCCGGGGCGCTGCGCCGCCTTCTGCCGGATTACCGGGCGGCACTGGTTTTCAGGGTCGACGTGCCGCGGAATGCCGCCTTTTCCGGCGACCGCAACGAGATTCTGGCCCTGATCCACGAAATCGCCGCGGGGGTGGAAATCGCCGCCCGCAATCAGGGATTATGCCGGGCCCGGGGATTTGCCGGCGGTTCCTGCAAGGAACTGTTTTGCGCCGAGCATCCCGTCTGCCGGGTACTCGATGAAGGCAAACCCTGTCGCAATCCGCAGATTGCCCGGCCATCCATGTCGGGACACGGGATCCATGTCGCCCGGCTGATGGAGTCCGCCGGCTGGCCCCGCAACGGGCAGACCGGGACCACCGAAGACGGACTGACAACCTTCACCGGTCTGATACTGCTCGACTGAAACCCGGCCGGGCGCCTTCACGCCGCGAGGCTACACCACGGCAACCCGGGGTGCCGCCCCGGTCAGCGGGCAGCTTCCACCCCCCCTTGCCGGACGCACAAACATGAAAGGAGGCTGCCTTGGCAGCCCCCTTTCATGATAACCCATAACAAATCCGGTTACTTCTCGACAATGGCATCCGTCGGGCAGACTTCCATACAGGTGCCGCATTCGACGCACTTGTCCTGGTCGATTTCATACTTGTCATCGGCCTCGAAGATAGCATCTTCAGGACATTCCTCGGCACAGGTTCCGCAGGACACGCATTCATCCGTAATCACGTACATGATCTGACCTCCTCCACAAGAGGCCCGCGACTGCCTGTCGTCGGGCACATTGCGTTATGGCCTCAAGAGCACCACGCCTTGCGGCCGTAAACCCGGTATACGCTCCGCCCCGGTCGGGACACGAGCTAAATCTCCATGACCTCCGCTTCCTTGGCGGTCACGATCTCATCCACCTGCTTGACGAACTCGTCGGTCAGTTTCTGCACCTCATCCTGACCCTTCTTGTTCTCGTCCTCGGTGATCTCCTTGTCCTTTTCCAACTCCCTGAGCAAATCGATGCAGTCCCGCCGGGCGGCCCGCACCCCCACCTTGGCGCTCTCGCCCATCTTCTTCACGAGTTTCACCAGCTCCCGGCGTCGCTCTTCGGTGGGCCGCGGAATCACCAGCCGCACCTGCTTCCCGTCATTGGTGGGGTTGACGCCAAGGTCGGATTTGTTGATCGCCTTCTCGATCCCGCCGATCATGTTGCTGTCCCACGGCTGGATGACGATCATCCGGCTTTCGGGCACCGACAGGGACGCCACCTGGTTGAGGGGTGTCGGCGCACCGTAGTATTCGACGCGAATGCCGTCAAGCAGTGAAATCGACGCCCGCCCGGTACGCACCCGGTTCAGCTCCCGCTGCAGCGCCTCAATGGCCCTTTTCATACCGTCCCGGCCATCGTCAAGCACACTCTGTATCGCTTCGAGCCCCATTTCGCTACCCCCTTCCGACAAAGGTGCCGATCGACTCGCCCCGCACCGCCCGGAGAATATTACCCCGGGTCGTCAGGTTGAATACCAGGATCGGCAGCCGGTTGTCCATGCACAGTGAAATCGCCGTGGTATCCATCACCCTGAGTCCCCGCTGCAGGACATCCAGGTAAGTCAGTTCGTCGTACCTGACCGCCTCGGGGTACTTCACCGGATCCTTGTCGTACACCCCGTCGACCTTGGTAGCCTTGAGGATGATATCGGCCTGGATCTCCATCGCCCGGAGTGACGCCGCCGTATCGGTGGTAAAATAGGGATTGCCGGTACCGGCAACGAAGATCACCACGCGACCCTTTTCGAGATGGCGCACCGCACGACGGCGGATGTACGATTCCGCCACCTCCTGCATGGCAATGGCACTGAGTACCCGGGTGAATACCCCGAGCTGTTCGAGGGCATCCTGGAGCGCGAGCCCGTTGATCACCGTGGCCAGCATCCCCATGTAGTCGGCCGACACCCGGTCCATGCCGGTTTCGGCCGCCGACACCCCGCGGAAGATATTGCCGCCGCCGATGACGATGGCCACCTCTATCCCCAGCTCCCGCAGTTCCCTGATCTCCTCGGCAAACGAACGGATGGTGGCGGCCTCAATACCGTACTGACGATTACCCATCAGCGCCTCACCGCTCAGCTTGAGCAGGATGCGCCGGTAGGGCATGGTGGTGTCGGTCATCGAACCCCCGGGCACCGGCATACTACTTGTTCAGCTGTTCGGCGACTTCCGCCGCCAGATCGCAGGAACGCTTCTCCAATCCTTCGCCCATGACAAAGCGGGCGAAGCGACGCACGCCGATATTCTCCCCGGTCTTGGAGATAAGCTGTTTGATCAACTCCTCGATGGTAAGATCGGTATCCTTGACGAAGGGCTGTTCCAGGAGGCAGACCTCCTTGAAATACTTCTCCACCCGGCCGTCAACGATCTTGTCGACGATCTTTTCGGGCTTGCCGCTTTCCAGCGCCTGCACCCGGAAGATCTGCCGCTCCTTCTCCACCACCGCGGCGGGGATCTCGTCCCGGCTCACCGCCAGCGGTGCGGTAGCGGCAATCTGCATACTGACATCCTTGACGAAGTTCTGAAAATCATCGGTGCGGGCGACGAAATCGGTCTCGCAGTTGACCTCCACCAGTACACCGATCTTGCCGCCGGCATGAATATAGGAACTCACCAGCCCCTCGGAGGTAATGCGGCCGCTCTTCTTGGCCGCCGCCGCCAGCCCCTTCTCGCGCAGATAGTCAACCGCGGCGTCGAGATCGCCGCCCTTCTCCTGCAACGCCTTCTTGCAGTCCATTATGCCAGCTCCGGTTTTCTCCCGGAGTTCCTTGACCAGTGCAGCGGATATGTCAGCCATGGGTATATCTCCCTGTAAAATTTCGTTGCGCCACAAGCTGATTCACTCGACCTGCGGCACCGCCGCATTCCTCGGCCTTGGCGCGCCGCAAATCCGGAACCGTTACGGGGCCAGCCCTTTTCGACGCCTGCCGGCAGTGGTTACGGTTCCAGCAGTGGTTACGGTTCCGGCAAATCGTTCATGCAGAACCGCATCGCCTCACTCGGCCGCCGCCGGGGCTGCCGGGGCTGCCGGGGCTGTCGGGGCCGCCTGGCCAACGCGCTCCACCACCGGACCATCTCCCTCGCCGGCACCGAAGGCGACCGCCAGTTCCTCGTCGCTGCCGACCTGGCCGCTGAGGCGCTCCTGGCGCAGCATCTTACCTTCCTGGCAGGCGTTGGCCACCAGTGAGCAGAAGAGCTTGATGGCGCGGATGGCGTCGTCATTGCCGGGCACCACGTAATCGACGTGGTCGGGATCGCAGTTGGTATCGACCACGGCGACCACCGGAATACCCAGCTTGTTGGCTTCGGCAATGGCGATGGACTCACGCTTGCAGTCGATGACGAAAACGCAGGCGGGCAGCTTCTCCATATCCTTGACCCCGCCGAGGTTCCTTTCCAGCTTCTCCCGCTGACGCTCGAGGGACAACACCTCTTTCTTGGGCAAGAGATGGTAGGTACCGTCGGCCTTCATCGTCTCGAGGCCCTTGAGCTTCGTGATGGACTGTTTGATGGTCTTGAAATTGGTCAGCATGCCGCCGAGCCAGCGCTCGTTGACCCAATACATGCCGCAGCGTCCGGCCTCCTCCTGGATACTCTCCTGGGCCTGCCGCTTGGTGCCGATGAAGAGCACGTCACCGCCGGCGGCCACCGTCTCGCACACCGCCTTGTAGGCCTGGCGGACCATCGGCAGGGTCTGCTGCAGATCGATGATGTAGATGCCGTTGCGTTCGCCGAAGATGTATCTCTTCATCTTCGGATTCCAGCGCTTGGTCTGGTGGCCGAAATGGACCCCCGCCTCAAGCAGCTGTTTCATGGTTACCACTGCTGCCATTACCGTTCTCCTCGATACATTCTTGTTTTCGTCCGCTTCCCGCCACCGCCACCGGCCGATCCGGCACAACGCGATGACGACGCCAGGCGCCACAGGGGAAGCGTGGTAGTGGAAAAGCCCCGGTTTGCTACCATAAACACTGGTTTTTTGCAAGGGCAAAAACCGCCCGCGCACGTTCCACATCGGCGGCGATCCCGACCGCCAGCGCCGCCGGATCGGCAAATGCCTGCGGGTCACGAAGGCGCTCAATGAAGGTCACGGCAACGGTTTTGCCGTACAACTCGCCGGCGAAATCGAGGATATGCACCTCGAAGGTAAGACCGGTATCGCCGAAGGTCGGGTTATAGCCGATGCTTACCAGCCCCTCATGCCGGGCACCGCCGGCGCTTACCCAGACGACATACACCCCCTCACGGGGATAGAGCTCCGATTCCGACCGCAGGTTGGCGGTGGGGAATCCCAGCCCGCGGCCCCGCTGCCGGCCGGGAACAACCCGGCCTTCCACGGTATAGCCGCGCCCCAGCAGCCGGGCGGCGGCGCGCACGTTGCCGGCCATGATCTCCTGGCGCACCCGGGTGCTGCTGACCACCCGGTTGTCGAGCAGAAACGGCGGCGCCACCATGGCCTCGAAACCGAAGCGGGAGCCGAGACGGTGCAGCAGAGCCACGTCGCCCCGGCGGTCGCGGCCGAAGCGATAATTGTCGCCGACAATCACCGTGCGGGCGCCGAGGTGTTCCGCCAGTACCCGGGAGGCGAAATCCTCCGGGGAGAGGTCGGCGAACCCCCGGGTGAACGGGGCACATACCAAGGCTTCAACGCCGCAGGCTTCGATCAGGCGAATCTTCTTCTCCAGCGGGGTAATGAGAAACAAACGGCGGTCGGGAAACAGGAGCTTGAGCGGATGGGGCTCGAAGGTAAGGGCCACCGTTTGCACATCATCCCGGTCACCCAACTCGCGGGCAAAGGTGAAAAGCGACTGATGGCCGCGGTGGACACCATCAAAGTTGCCGATGACCACCACGCCGCGGCGTGATGGTCGGCGCCGCTCCCAGAGATTCAGACATACGTCCACGGGGTTTATCGCCTCCGTCCGCCGCCGGGGCGGCAACACGACCCTCGCGACGGGTACGGAAATCCCGGCAGCCAGGCGGATTCAGGGCTTTCGGTGGGGCGCATCGAAGTACCGCAGCAGTTCACTGTCACGGTCGAGTACCACCGTGCCCCGATCGGCGAAGGCCTTCCGGTAAGCCCGCAGGCTGCGGTAGAAATCGTAGAATTCCTCATCCTGCTCGAAAGCCGCGGCGTAGATGCCGATTGCCTCCAACTCGCCCTGGCCGCGGATCTCCTGCGCCTGACGATAGGCCTCGGCGAGAATGATCGTCCGGTCACGGTCGGCGAGCGAGGTGATCTTCAGTGCCTCCTCATCGCCCTCGGACCGGTATTTCTTCGCCTGCCGCTGGCGCTCGGCCTGCATGCGCGAGAAGACGTGCTGCTCGTTCTCGGTCGGCAGATCAGCGCGCTTGATGCGCACATCCACCACTTCGATGCCGTATTCCGCCGCCGCCCGGTTGCCGTTGCGGGTCACCGTCGCCATGATTTCGGTGCGCACCTTGGCAACGATATCGTTGAGGGACTCCTTCCCCAACGCCACCCGCAGTTCGGAATAGATGATGTCGTCGAGCCGCGCCTGGCCGCCGCGTTCGTTCTTCACCGTCTGGTAGAAACGCAGGGGATCGACAATGCGCCACTTGGAGTAGTTATCCACCACCAGGTTTTTCTTGTCGCTGGTGATGATCTCCGCCGGCGCGGCGTCGTAGACCAGCAGTCGGCGGTCAAAAACGATGACCTGCTGCAAAAGGGGAAGCTTCACCTTCAAACCCGGATCGGTGATCACCCGCACCGGCTTGCCAAGCTGAAGCACCAGCGCCTGCTCGGCCTGGTCGACGCGGAAGAGGGAAAAGAACAGGACGATGACAGCGACGATGACGGCAATACCGGCGGTCCGTAACAGGGCATTCATGGCTGCTTCTCCACCGGCACCGTCAGTCCGCCGCCCAGGGGCAGGAGCGGCACCACACGACTTCCCAGCTCACCGCCGACAACGATCTTTTCGAGGCGGGGCAGAATCTCCTCCATGGTCTCGAGATACATCCGCCGCCGGGTCACCGAGGGCGACTCCCGGTAGCCCCGAAGGTTGGACAGAAAACGGGCGGCGTCACCCCGGGCGACGTTGATCATCTCCTCCTTCTCGGCCTGGGCCTGGTTGAGCATCTCCGCCGCCTGGCCCTTGGCCCTGGGCAGGGCGTCGTTGCGATAGCTTTCAGCCTCGTTGATGAGCTTGATTTTGTTCTCCTTGGCGCTGGCGACATCCTGGAATGCCTGGATCACCGCCTTGGGCGGATGCACGTCCTGCAACTGCACCGCCACCACCATGATCCCGGCCACGTAGCGGTCCAGCACCCCCTGGAGCAGATCCTTGGTCTCCTGCTGGATGCGGAATTTACCCCCGGTGAGTACCTCGTCGATCAGCGACTTGCCGATCACCTCGCGCATCGCAGCCTCGGCGGCGTCCTTCACCGTCTCCGTCTGGTGAGCGACATTGAAGAGGTAGTCCACCGGATCCTTGATGCGGTACTGGACAATGAACTGGGCATCAACAATGTTCTCGTCACCGGTGAGCATGAGAGATTCATTGGGCACCGCCTGATAGCGTGCCGGCGGCCCCGGGGCAATGGTACGAAAGCCGATCTCCACCCGCTTGACCTGGGTCACCTTGGGCTTCATCACCGTCTCGAGCGGCACCGGGAGATGCCAGTGAGGCCCCGGTTTGGTGGTGTAGGCCACCTTGCCGAAGCGTTTCACCACCCCGATCTCGTCGGGACTGACGATATAAACCCCGGTAACCATCCAGGCCGCCAGCAGCAGCACCGCCACCACCCCGAAGCCACCGGGCAACTGCCGCGGCAGGCGCGCCTTTATCCGCCGGAGCAGTTCGTCGAGATCCGGCGGCTGCCGGTCATGGCCCGCGCCACCCCCGCCGTCATATTCCCATGGCATGGGTCATACCTCCCTGTGCCCGGACGAAGCGGACGGAATGCTCACGATTCCGGCACGGATTTTCAATTCTGTGGATTCGTTACGAAACCATCATTCTTCGCTAAAGAAGTGGGACTATAAACCAATGCCCTGCCGGCGTCAACCATGATGCCCGCGGGGATATTACGGTTGCCGGCGAAGCGCCGCGATTTCGTCCGCCAGCACCGGTGCCGCCCGGTCGGCGATGAAGGCGTGCCCGGCTGCGCCGGGATGCACCCCGTCGGCGAGAAACAGCGCCGCGGATTGTTCCGCGACCATCGGCCAGGCGGTCCACAGGTCCACCAGCGGCAGGCCGCGATCGGCGGCAAGCTTCCGTACCGCGGCGTTCATGACCTCCGGAGACACGGTCCAGAAGATCTCCGGGGCCGCCGGCCGCACGGTGGTCAGCAGCAGCATGCGGACCCCCGCAGCGCCCAGCCGGTCGGCAAGATCGGCGAGCTGCGCGGCAAACCGTCCCCCCGACACGCCGATGCCAGCATCGTTGAGCCCGAAGGCGACGGTGACCAGGCATGGTTCGTGCCGCAGGACGTCACGGCGCAAGCGCAGCAGGCCGCCACCCAGGGTATCGCCGTCGATGCCGGCGTTCACCCCCCGCAGGGAAACACTCCTTTCCACCGCGTCTCCCGAACGCTCCAGCCGTTCGGTTACCAGCCGCCGCCATGGCCGCCGGACGCCGAAGCCGTTGGTAATTGAATCACCGAAGAAAACGATGGTTGCCGCCGTGAGCATCAACCTTCCTCCATCCCCTGCAGCCTTCATGTGGCTGTTTGTACGGTTTCATCCGGCAGTGTCCGGTATGCTTTCCGAGGATCCATCCTCGGCGGAGCGGGCGCGCTACGGGCATCTCGATTGCCGCATTTCCGCCGCTCTCACACCGCTGAAAGTGCCGGACTCGCCCCTGAGTTCGGACCTGAGTACGGGCCCGGCACGCCGGGCTCCTTCAACCACGCCGGTTTCCGCGCTCCGCGCGGCGAAAATTTTTGCCGAAATACGCGCCGATTCGCACTTCACCCAGCCCGCTGAAGAAACCGTCGCGGGAACACCGCGTCAAACGGACACCGACGGCGTCATCAACCCCGGCGCCGGCGTCGCGCCCGGCGGCGGGCGTCCTCCAGTGCCCGCTCGCCCCGCGGATCGGCACCGCACAGCGGCGACGCCTCCAGATCGGTCAGAATTGCCAGCATGTTCGCCCGCGCCCGGCCGCGATAGGCATCGATCTCCTCGACGCTCAGCAGCCAGCGGGCGGAAAATTCCATTCGGCTCATCAGCCGCTGCCAGCGCCGCACCCGGTTCAACAGCAGGATGGTGTTGAAGATCCGCCGGTTCACCGGAAAGGAAAAGATGGTCGGCGTCAGCGCCCGGGCGAGCAGCGGATCGTTGTTCCAGCGCACCCGATGGCTGATGAGGTGCGCGTAACGCCAGAGTTTGGGTGAATTGGCCACGTCGAAGCGAATCTCCCAGCCGAGATGCACCGCGCCGCGGGTGCGGCAGTGACGTACCATCATGGCGGGGACGTAGTCGTTGTGGGCGACGATGTCCGCCGCCAGGTGGGCCAGGTAGCCGTAGCCGAAGGCCTGCTGGGCCGGCGTGGCGGCCTGCCGCAGGAGATCGAAGCCGACGTTCCAGGCATGACAGTGGCGCAGGGGATGAACGAACTTTTTACCGACGATGATGTCGGCGGCGATGTTGCCGTAGAGGAAGTCGTAGGGGAACTGGGCCAGACGCGAGGCCACCGGAATCGGCAGGGTCTCCTTGACCGCCAGCACCTCGATGCCGAGCTGCAGGTGGGTCGCCGGTCCCCAGGCTCGGCAACGGCGCGGAATGCCCACCAGCAGCAGGGCAATCACGACAATCACCACGGCCGTCACCGCCGGCACGGCGAACATCGGCATCGCGCCTCCCGGTTGCTACTGCCCCAGGGGCACCACATCGGTACCCGAAGGCGGTGTAAAGGTGAAATGCCCCGTTGGAAAGGATGGCGGTTTTGTCGCCGCCCAGGCATAGGTGATGACGATCCGGCTGCCGAAGGCATCGAACAGCTCGCTTTCCACCAGACGCAGGCTGCCGGCATCGAACTCCAGCGTCAGGCGTTCAAAGGGCCGCCCACCTGCCGCCGTGGGAACCGGCACCAGTTCCACCCGGTGGTGTTTGTCGGACGCCGCCGCGGGCGTCACGGTAACGGAAAAATCCTCCGCGACGCGTGACAGATCGCGCAGCAGGCCCACCAGCAGCCGGGTTTCGGCCAGCCCGGCCACCTCGCCCACCATCACCTGGTTGAGGCCGGGATCATAGAACCACAGGGTCGTGCCGTCGGAGATGAGATACTGGCGTTCGGGCTCCTCGTACTCCCAGCGCATCTTGTCCGGCAAAGAAACGGCGAGGGTGCCGCGGGCGGTCATCGGCGGCCCGCCATCCATGGTTTCGGCCCGCTGGGAAAAGGTGCCGGCCCAACGCTCATGGGCGCGAAAAACCTGTTCTATCTTCTGTAGCAGATCGCGGTGGCCGGCGGCGGCGGTTTCGGCGGCAGTCGCGGCATGCGACATTATGCAATATACGGCAAGCAACACCAGCAACACCAGCCCGGCGGTCAGCATGCGGTGATATCTTCGCGGAATCATGTAGCTGACATCCATTTCAGATACAACATCTGCCATTTCCATTAATTTCCTGTCCAACGTTTGCCACCCCCAAAAAAACAAAATAATTTATCGCAATCTGGCATCATTCTGAGATTGGAGATAATACTCGATCTCTTTTCTCGTCGATATGTCGGCAAAATGGGCCATCCGGTGATGATGGGCGCATAATAAGGAAACGATTACATATTGACACCAGACAGGAAAAGGCACAACCGGAAATTTTGTTTCCTGGAGACAATCGGGGCTTTTCGTCAACTCGCACCATATCACAGCAGCGGCGAAAAAACCCGGCACAGGTCCTCGGCGAACTCGCGGCCGCGGCTTTTTTGCCGCATGTCCCGCGGCAGCACGAGGCGCGAGGCGGCGATGATACGCTCCGCCGCCAGGCGCACTGCGGCGACATCGGCGGCGTGAAAGAAGAACGTCGCCAGCTCGAAGTTGAGCTGGAAGCTGCGGATATCGACGTTGGCACTGCCGCTGATGGCCAGGCGGCCGTCGATGACGATCATCTTGGCGTGCATCATCCCCGGCCGGTAGCGGTAGAGCCGGGCCCCGGCATGCACCAGTTCGGTCAGATAGGAACCTGCGGCGAGGTCCACCAAAGGATGGTTGGAACGCTCGGGCACCACCAGGCGCACATCCCGGCCCATGCGCGCCGCCAGCTCCAGGGCGGCGGAGAGGGGCTCATCGGGAACGAAATAGGGCGTCACCACCCAGATGCTCTCCCGCGCCTGGTGCAACGCCGCCAGCACCCCGGCATAGAGCGGCCGGCGCTCGAAATCGGGTCCGTCGGCGACGAGCTGTACCGGTCGGCAACGGGCAACCGGCACGCCGACCGACAATCTTGCCGACAGGTCGCCAACCGCCGGCATCCGCCCATCCGGCGGATCGCCGGCCACCGCCGGCGAAACCATCACGGAATTCCTCTCGGCGGCGGCAATACCGGCACCCACCGCCGCCGTCGAAGCGGCGGGCGGCGGTGGATCGACCGGTAGCGGTTTCGCCGTGGCGGCATCCCCCAACACCATCTCCTCGCCGGTGGTGTAGTGCCAGTCGTGAGCGAACACCTGACGAAATTGCGCCACCACGGCGCCGTCCAGCTCCATGAGGATATCCTTCCAGTGCCGACCGGAGCATCGCGGCCCGAGATAGTCCGCCGCCAGATTCATGCCGCCGACAAGAGCCTTCCGGCTATCGACAATGATCATCTTGCGGTGATTGCGCAGGTTGGCCGACCAGCGGCGGCGGAAGGGGAACAGGGGCAGAAAGACGCCAACCTTCCCGCCCATCTCGCGCAGCGGCCGCACAAACCCCCAGCGGGTGAAGAAGCTGCCGAAGCCGTCCAGCAACAGCCGCACCTCCACCCCCTCGCGCGCCTTGTGCGCCAGCAGGGACACCAGCTCACGACCGACGGCGTCACGGCCGAGGATGAAGGTCGCCACCTCGATGGAGTGCCCGGCATCGCCGATCAGCTCCACCACCCGCTCGTAAGCCGCGGTCCCGTCGTCGATGATCCGGAAGCCGTCGAGGCCGGCGGGAGAGAAGGCACCGGAAGCGGTCATCAGCTCGCACACGTGGTGAAAATCACCCGGCACCGCGGGGCCGGCGGCGGGAGGAGGAAAAACCCCCCAGGCCATGTCCCGGGCGATGCGGCGGATGCGCTTGCCGCCGATGAGGAAGTAGAGCGGCACGCCGAGGAAGGGCACCAGGCCGATGGCCAGCAGCCAGGCGACGGTGGCACCGGGATGGCGGCGCTCAAGGAGAATACGGGGCACCAGCACCAGCGCCAGCAGGTAGCCGAGGATCTCGAAAAAGTGGCCGTAGAGCCACTGGACCGGACTCATGGTTCAGCCGGCCGGCGGCTTTTTGGCGGCGACGAGTTCGCGCACCTCGTCGCCGCTCAGCACCTCGCGTTCCTCGAGCACCACAACAAGGCGGTCGAGGGCCGACCGCCGGGCGGTGAGGATGCCGGTCACCCGGCGGTGGGCGTCACCGATAAGTCCGGCGACCTCGGCATCGATGCGCCGCGCGGTCGACTCACTGTAGGTGCGTTCCTCGCTGAACACGGTGCCGAGAAACGGCGACTCCTGCCGGCGGCCGAAGGTTCCCGGCCCCATTTCGGGGCTCATACCGTACTCGCACACCATCTTGCGGGCGATCTCCGTTGCCCGTTCGAGATCGTTCTGCGCCCCGGTGGAAACGTCGCCCAGCATCAACTCCTCGGCTACCCGCCCGCCCAGGAGTACCGCCAGCTGATCCACCAGTTCCGGCCGGGTGGCGAGAAATTTATCCTGCACCGGCAGTTGCAGGGTATACCCCAGAGCCCCGACGCCCCGGGGAATGATGGACACCTTATGCACCGGCTCGCCGGTGGGCACGTCGATGGCCACCAGGGCATGCCCGGCCTCGTGGCAGGCCACCCGGTGCTTCTCCTCACGGCTCATGGCGTTGCGCTTCTTCTCCGGCCCGGCGATGATGCGCTCGATGGCGTCCTCGAAATCCGCCGTGGTCACCGCGTCCCGGCGGCGGCGGGCGGCGAGGATGGCGGCCTCATTGGCGACATTGGCGAGATCGGCGCCCACCAGCCCGGGGGTGCGGCGGGCAACGAGGTGCAGATCGACGTCATCGGCCAGCTTCAGCTCCCGGGTGTGAATCTTGAGAATCTCCTCGCGACCGGTGAGGTCGGGCTTGTCGACGACGATCTGGCGGTCGAACCGCCCGGCCCGGAGCAGGGCCTTGTCGAGGATCTCCGGCCGGTTGGTGGCCGCCAGGACCACCACGCCGCGACCGGTATCGAAACCGTCGATCTCCACCAGTAACTGATTGAGGGTCTGCTCGCGCTCGTCGTGGCCACTCATCACCATCGGGCCGCCGCGCTGGCGGCCGACGGCGTCCAGCTCGTCGATGAAGATGATGCAGGGCGCCTTCTGCTTGGCCTGTTCGAAGAGATCACGCACCCGCGCGGCGCCGACACCGACGAACATTTCAATAAACTCGGAGCCGCTGATGGAGAAAAATGGCACCCCCGCCTCCCCGGCCACCGCCTTGGCGAGCAGCGTCTTGCCGGTACCCGGAGCACCCACCAGCATCACCCCCTTGGGCATGTGGCCGCCGAGGCGCTGGAACTCCTGGGGGTTTTTCAAAAACTCGATGACCTCGTGCAGTTCCTGCTGGGCCTCGTCGACGCCAGCGACATCGGCGAAGGTGACCTCGGGATGGGCGGCGGCGTGGATACGGGCGCGATGTTTACCAATATTGAGGAAATTGCCCCCCATGGAGGAGCTGACGCGCCGGGAGATGAAGCCCCAGATGGCGAAGATAAACACCAGCGGCAGGATCCAGCCGATGAGCAGATCCCTGAGCCAGGTCTGGCTGCGGCGCACCGAGTACTTGACCCCGTGCTCGTGCAGCTTTTCCGCGAGTTCGGCATCACGCAGGGGAACGGTGACGAAATGGCGCGGCCGGCCGCTTTCGTCCTGCAGCTTCAGGGTGCCGTAGATCTGCTCCTCGGTGACGACGCACTCCGCCACCCGACCACTGTTCAGATGTTCCTGGAAAACACTGTAGGGAATCTCCTCGCGGCGAGGGCCAAGCGAACTCTGGAAGAGATAGAAAAAGACGAACACCACCAGAAAATACAGCAGGGTAAAACGCCACGGCGGTTGCTGCCAGAAGGTTTTCCTCTGGGTCGGCTTGTTGATCTCGATGTCCGGCTCCGGCGACCGGAACCCGAATGGTTTACGAGCAGCCATCATGTCTCCTTGGATATGCCGGCGATATGCCGTCAGGATGCCGGGTCATTTCCACATAATCAACGGTGTCGCGATTGCATGCCTCCGTCATTCTATAGCGATCCCCGGCGCCGGCGTCAAGCGTCGGTTTCCCGGCGGCCCAGCCGCCACTTGTCAAATTCAACCCCGATGACCACCGTGACGGAAACGACGAGGATCAGCAGCCAGTCGGCGGCATCCAGCGGCACGGTGCGAAAGATCCACTGCAGCGCCGGGACGTAGAGTACCGCGATCTGGGCGAAGAAGGCGGCCACCACGCTGACCAGCAGAAACGGGTTGCCCAGCGGGCTGCGCCGGAACACCGATTGCCGCTCGGAGCGGCAGTTGGCGGCCTGGAAAAACTGGAGAAAGACCATGGTGGTCAGCGCCATGGTACGGCATTTCTCCAGGTCGACACCCCGATGAAGGTAGAGAAGGAAGACGCCGACCGTACCCAACGCGAGGATAAAACCCATAAGCAGCGTGCGGCGCACCATCAGCGCCGACATGATGCCCTCGCCGGGAGCGCGGGGGTGGCGGTGCAGCACCCCGGGCTCACCCGGCTCGAAGGCCAGGGCGACGTCCTGCAAACCGTTGGTCACCAGATTGAGCCAGAGGATCTGCGCCGGGTTGTAGGGAATAGGCAGCCCCACAAGGCTGGTGGCCAGAATCGCCAGCAGTTCACCGAAACCGCAGGAAACAAGGAACAGGGCCACCTTTTTGATGTTGTCATAGACTACTCTGCCCTCCTCGACGGCGGCGAAGATGGTGGCGAAGTTGTCGTCCACCAGGACGATGTCGGCAGCCTCCTTGGCGACATCGGTACCGGTAATACCCATGGCGACACCAATGTGGGCCGCTTTCAGCGCCGGGGCATCGTTGACCCCGTCGCCGGTCACCGCGACGATCTCGCCACGGTGCATCAGCTGGGTGGCGATCCGCAGCTTGTGGTGCGGCGAAACCCGGGCGTAGACCGATACGTCGGCGACGGCATCGTAAAGAGCATCGTCGTCCATGGCTTCCAGTTCACTGCCGGTAAGCACCCGGCCGGCGGCGGTAATCCCCAGATTGTCGGCAATGGCGGCGGCGGTAACGGCGTGGTCGCCGGTGATCATCAGCGTCCGGATACCGGCCTCGCGGCAGCCGGCGATGGCCGTTTTCACCTCGTCCCGGGGCGGATCGTACATCCCCTGCAAGCCGCCGAAGCGAAAGCCGCCCCGCAGCAGCTCCGCGGTCAGCCGTCCGGTGTCGGCGGACACCGGCTTCCAGGCCATGGCCAGCACCCGGAGCCCGGTGGCCGCCAACTGTCCGGCCACCAGCAATGCCTGATCCCGTTCCCCGGGGCCGGCGACGCAGCGTTCCACCACCACCTCCGGCGCCCCCTTGAGGTAGACGATTCCACCGCCGTCCTCCCGGTGCAGGGTCGCCATGTAGCCCAGCTCGGACTCGAAGGGGAGAAGATCGATGAGCGGCCGTTTGTCCTGTTCGCCGTCCACCGTCAATCCCGCCTTCAGCGCCGCAACGATGAGCGCCCCCTCGGTGGGATCGCCGTCCACCGCCCAGCGACCGTCCTTCTCGTAGAGCCGGGATTCGTTGCACAACAGGCCGATCCGCAGCACCGCCGCCAGCCGCGGCGGCAGTTCGTCGGGCCCGGCGAAGGCGTCGCCGCCCTCGGCCAGCACCGCGCCGCCGGCGGGGTCATAGCCGCCGCCGGCGACTTCGTAGCGGTGGTCGCCGTCGTAGAGCCGGGTCACGGTCATCTCGTTGCGGGTCAGGGTGCCGGTCTTGTCGGAACCGATGACCGTGGTGCTGCCCAGGGTCTCCACCGCCGGCAGCTTACGGACGATGGCCTGGCGCCGGGACATGCGGGCGACTCCGATGGCCATGGCGATGGTCACCGCCACCGGCAGGCCCTCGGGGATGGCCGACACCGCGGTGGCAACGGCGACGACGAACATCTCGGTCACGGCGATACCGTGGTACACCCCGAGCAGAAAAACAACGCCGGAGATACCGACGATAGCGATACCGAGAAAGCGGGCGAAACGGTCGAATTTTTCCTGCAGCGGCGCCTTGCGGCGTTCCACCCGCTGCACCTGGGCGGCGATCCGACCGAGTTCCGTTTCCGGACCGGTGGCCACCGCCACCCCGCGGGCACGGCCGCTGACCACGGCGGTACCGGCGAAAGCCATGTTCGTCCGGTCACCGGGAGAGAGGCTTTCACCGGCGGGGATATCAACCTGCTTGTCCGCCGGGATCGACTCCCCGGTCAGCATCGCCTCGTCAATCGTGAGCCGGCGCGCCTCCAGCAGGCGCAGGTCGGCGGGCACCCGGCCGCCCGAAGCCAGCAGCACCACGTCGCCGGGCACCAGATCATCGCCGGCGATCTCCTGCTCGCGGCCGTCGCGCACCACCCGCGCCCGGAGCACGAGCATCTTTTTCAGCGACTGAACACTCTCCTCGGCCTTGAATTCCTGGATGAAGCCGATAACGGCGTTGAAGAGGACGGCGGCGATGATGACGCCGGTATCGACGAACTCACCAAGAAGGGCGGTGACCACGGCGGCCGTGAGGAGGATGTAGATGAGAGGACTGGTAAACTGGTGCAGGGTGATCGTGATCCAGGTGACACGTTCCGCCTCCGCCAGACGGTTGGGACCGTAACGTTCGAGGCGACGTTCGGCCTCCACCGCCGTGAGGCCGGCGGACACGGTACCAAGGTGGAGGAAAATCTCGTCGGGCGTCAGCCGGTACCACTCCGGCGTCACTGCCGGCCTGGTACCGGCTGACGCCGGAGTGCCGGATGAATGACCGCCGTTCCCACCTTTCCGCTTACCGCCGCGGCCATCCATGGCTCACTCCTTATCATCCGGATGGATCATCACATGGTAAGATTCGCTACGGGATAAGGATAACCGCATGCCGAGCATTTGTCAGCTTTTAATGGCTTCGTAACAACTCCATCTTCTTCGTTGTGCGGCAACGCGAGTCACTGTGGCGTACTTCTGTCACTGGTCGGGATATGGACGCCGATCATTTCCGCGGGATGCGCACCTCCCCGCGGCGCATGGTCACCTTGTGGGCATCGAGGGCCTCGATGAGGGGGATGACATACTTGCGCGTCAGGCCGACCATATCCTTGAAGGCCGGGGTGGTCAACTCGCCGTGCCTCTCGAGGTAGGCGGTAACCATCTCCACCATGCCCGTAAAAGCTCCGCGGTCGAGGTAGAGTCCGTCGCGCACCCGCACCAGCTTCTCCTCCTTCTCCAGCAGGCCGACCATGGTCTTCACCTCGACTTCCGCCACGCTCAACTGTTCACACAATTCGCGGAAATCGGGAAACTGCAGGCCCGCCCGCCGGTAGGTATCGAGCAGACCCTGCTTCAGTTTCTCTTCGTCCGCCGCCAGCCGCACCCGGTGCGACGCCAGGCGGACAACGTCGCGCTCAACCGCAATGGCTTCGTCCCGCACCATGCGTGCGGTAAGGGCGGTGAACAACGGTACCGGCAGCTTGAGACGGGAACGCAGCTCCTCACGGGATATCCCCTCCTTCAGGGGCTGGCGCTCGTGGAACGCCGTCAGCATCACCGTCACTTGTTGCTGCAGGTCGCGGAACAGTTCACCATCAATGAGCGCCTGGCGCTCGCCGTCGTAACGCACCAGATCGCCGCGACCGATGAGCGCGTCGACCGTCGCCCGCCACTGCTTGTTGGAGAGCGCCACCCGGCCGGCCAGTTCCGCCGCCAGGATGCCCTGCACACCGCAGTCCGCCACCAGGGCGCGGACCACCGCCGCCGGCTCGCCGTGTTCCAGCACCGCCAGTTGCGGCAGCAGGGATGCATACTCCTTGAAGCGATGTTTGCGGGCATGGGAATTGATCACCCGGCCGCCGCCGACGGTCTGCTGCCAGGCGAAGCTGCGCAGGATGACCCGGTCGCCGCCGACCGCTACCGTGGGCTCGTCGAGGCGGAGCTGCACGTAACCACTCGCCCCGGGTTCGATGCCGCGGCCGTCGAGGGCCACAACCGTCGCCATGATCGCCGCGGTGCCGCAGTGCACCGTCAGCTTGTTGCGCGCCTTCAGCGCCGCCGCCGCCCCCGGCAGGTGGGTGTAGGCAATGTCAAGCATCGAGGTGGGCGTCAGGGTGCCGGGATGAATCAGGACTTCACCGCGTTCGATCTGGGATTTCTCCAGCCCCTGGAGATTGATTGCGGTGCGCTCCCCGGCGCCGGCCTCGTCGCGGTCGTGGCCGTAGGCCTGGATGCCACGCACCCGGGTTTCGAGGCCCGAAGGCAGAAGCTGTACCTGATCGCCGACCTTCACCGATCCCGACAGGGTGGTGCCGGTAACCACGGTTCCGAAGCCCTTGATGACAAAAGCGCGGTCCACCGGCAGGCGGAAGACCCCGCCGAGGGAGCGTTCGGTCACCCGGGATGCCAGTTCCATCAACTCCTGCCGCAGGGCATCGATGCCGTCGCCGGTGACCGCCGAAACGGGCACCAGGGGCGCATCCTCGAGGAAGCTGCCGGCCAGGGCCTTGCGGATATCGTCCTCCACCAGCTGCCGCCATTCCTCGTCCACCAAATCGCTCTTGGTGAGGACCACCAGCCCGTGATTCACCCCCAGCAGACGACAGATGTCCAGGTGTTCGCGGGTCTGGGGCATGACGCCTTCGTCGGCGGCCACCACCAGGGCGAGAATATCGATGCCGCTGGCGCCGGCGACCATGTTGCGGATGAATCTTTCATGACCGGGAACATCGATAATACCGAGAAGCTGGCCGTCGGGCAGAGTCAGATGGGCGAACCCCAGCTCGATGGTAATGCCGCGCCGTTTCTCCTCGGCGAGCCGGTCGCAGTCGACGCCGGTGAGCGCCTTGATCAGGGTCGTCTTGCCGTGATCCACGTGTCCGGCAGTACCCAGGATGATCCGTCGTGCCACGCTTTCGTCCTCCAGAGCAACTAAGTAATCACTTCGGCGACCGGCTTCCCGCGCCTGAGAATGACGATGGTCTCGCCGTGCTCGACCTCGCTGACAATATTCGCGGCGTGTTTGCGAAAATCAGTAAAAGCAGCGGTCTCCATGGAAATGCTCGCTGATGAAACCGCAACCGGTGGCAATCTCCGGCTGGCACCACGGCAATCCCGGCGGCCAATGTCCACCGAGCCATGTATTATGCCATCACTGACGGGAGAAGGCAAGGCGAGACGGATGGCATTACCGGACCGTTTGAACCGGCGTTCACATACCAACCTGCCGACTGTGGGGGCACACCCGGATGCAGATACCGCAGATCGGCACGCCGATGTTTGGCAGCGCGGCGAACTCACCGGCCAGCTTCAGGGCACAGCGGTCAAAATACATTGCCTCGTCGCGGTCCCGGTAATAATCCCTGGTCGCGACCCCCTTGATGGCACCGGCCGGACAGGCATCCTGACACCGGCTACAGGCTCCGCAGCGGTTTTCCAGGGGCGCATCGGCTACCAGCGGCGCATCAGTCAGAACGGTCACCAGGCGGACCCGTGATCCGTATTGCGGCGTGATGAGCAGCAGATTCTTGCCCTGCCAGCCAAGTCCGGCCACCCGGGCGACCGCCTTGTGGCTGACGGCACCGTACCAGTTTTCGCGGTCCAGCACCTGTGACGCCGGGATCGGCAGCGCGGACCAGCCGTCATTCTGCAGTTTCTGTGCAATCCTGAAGGCAATATCGTCCAGCAGGCGGTTCGCCGTCTGGTAGATCGCGGCATAGATCGGCGTCGGCCGATCGCTGATCATCTCGAAGGCCGCATGCGGCAGGCGCACGGCCAGCGATACGGCCCGGGTGAAGGGATCGAGTAACGTTTCCGGACTGGTGTCAATCCCCCGCAGCGGGTCAAGATCGGCAATACCGACCAGGTCCGCTCCCCATTCACCGATGACGTCCTTGACATCTTGCGTATAATTCATCACGGATGCTCCTTTCATGCCTGTTCCTCGGCTCACACGCCAGCCGTTGCCAACCAACCGGGTACGGCACCACTACTGATAGCCCCGTAAAAGTCGTCACTCCGGCGAAACACTGAAGGGGCGACCAGCCGGTCGTCCGTACTCTGGGTGCACGTATTTGAAAAAACTGGATTCCCGCCTTCGCGGGAATGACAAAAAACGGTCTTTGGGGACTTTTTACGGCTTCGTCAATACTGAACCGGCAGCGAACCGAAATATATCCTACCCGTGCCGGTGACCCGTCGTTTCATCCCTACCGGATGAATGAGCCACCTTTCAGCATCCCGGCGCCCCCGGATGGCCGCAGCAGTTTTGCCGCAACACCACCCGCCGCCACAGGTTTTGCACCAGTTTGCCGATCTTCTCCCGTATTGGCATAGACTGATCCAGGTTGGTCAGAAAATCACCGATCGAAGGCCGCTTGGTCATCTCCTCGCCCCCCTTTCTTGGTTGGGTGAAATCATCACGACTGCCGACATCCGCCGGGACAGGGAACAACCCGGTAACAGGGGCGAGGGACGAGGGGTTAGGGGCGAGACAGCGGTGGCTTTCACTCGCCCCTCGCTACTGCTTCCATTGCGTTCTCAATCCCGCGCCCGGCAGACCGCCCGCCAGGCGAGCCCGTAACCGCCGGCACCGAGTAGTGCCAGCAGGAGAATCGAAACCGCCGAACCCGGCTCCCCACCGGCGCCGCTGCGGATGAGACGGGCGGCGTGGGTCAGGGGAAGCAGTTCCAGCAGCCAGCGCACCGCCGCCGGCATGCGCTCCACCGGAAAGAAGGTGCCGCCGAGGAAGGCCATCGGAGTAATGATGAAATTGAACAACATCGCCTGGTCGGCGTGGGATTTTACCAGCATCGCCGCCAGCACCGCGACGGCGGCGAAAAAGAAGGCGTTGAGCAGAATGCCCAGCCAGAAGAGCGGAGAAAAGAAGTGCAGGCCGACGTCGAACAGCCGGCCGAGGACGGCGATAATCAGCACCGAAATCACCGCCTTCGTCATCCCGGCAAGGATCTCGCCCAGCACATAGGCGGAATCGGACACCGGCGATGACTGAAACTCCTCGAAGGTACGCCAGTAGAAGCGGGCGATATTGATCTCCCCGGCGATGCCGAAGGCCTGGGTCATACTCCCCATGGCCACCAGGCCGGGCAGGAGGAATTCGCGGTAGGGGCGACCGCCGACCTCCATCCCGCCGCCGACGCCGAGTCCGAAGGCGACGAGATAGAGCAGCGGCGACACCGCCATGGACACCGGCAGCTTGAGGCCGCGGCTTTTCAGGATAAGCAGCTCACGCCGGTAGACCGCCAGGCAGCCGGACAGAAATCCCGCGTTCATGCCGCCGGGCCCGCACCACCGGCAATCACGCCGCGGCCGGTGCGCTGCAGAAAGGCATCCTCGAGGTTCACCCGCCGCAGGATCACCCGGCCCGGAAACGCCGCGGCGGCAGCGGCCGCCGCATCCCGGTCGGGATAGAAGGAACTCTCCAGCTCGTCATCCACCAGCCGGTCGACGGCCCACTCTCCTTGCGCCGACACCAGCGCCGTCGGGACGTCCACCGCCACCAGCCGGCCACCGGCGATAAAGGCCACCCGGCCGGCAAGGTATTCCGCTTCTTCGATATAGTGGGTGGTGAGAAACACGGTGCAGCCGTCCTCCTGGATGCGACGGATGAGGGACCAGATGCGCCGGCGAATGGCGGCGTCGAGGCCGACGGTCGGTTCGTCGAGAAAGATGATCCGCGGCCGGTGCAGCAGCGCGCGGATGATCAGCAGGCGGCGTTTGAGGCCACCGGAAAGCTCCTTCACCGGGGACTCGAGCCGGTCGGCAAGGCCGACGGAATCCGTCAATTCGACGATCCGCCGCCGGCGCTCGCGGCGGTCGATTCCGAAAAAGCGGCCGTGGATATCAAGGTTCTGGGCCACCGTCAGCTCGGTATCCAGATTCACCGCCTGGGGCACGAGACCAACCTGCCGACGGGCCGCCGCCGGCTCCCTTGCGGCATCCCGACCGCCGAGGCGGACGATGCCGCCGTCGGCCCGGGTAAGCCCGGTCATGATCCGTACCATGGTGGTCTTGCCGGCGCCGTTGGGACCAAGGAGGGCAAACAGTTCTCCCGCGGCAACGGTGAGATCGACCCCCGCCAGGGCGGTCACCGCGCCGTAGTGTTTCACCAGCCCTTCGACCTCAATGGCCGCCATCGTCCCTCCCGCAGGTTGCCGGCTGCCGTTATTGCACGATCCGGCCGGCCGTGGATGTCGAACCGAATGCCGAAAAACATATCACGGCGGTCGGTTTCCGACAAGGGTTTTACCCGACCGGGGTCTTGTACCGGCGGGCCTTTGCCGGCCCCTCCCGGCGCCGGACCGGTATCGGCGGCCGACGGAAAACCGCTGGACACCTTGAAGTTTTTGGCCACCGGCCGGAAAAATTATGATATGTACACTGCGCCTGCCGTGAGATGTGCGGCGCGCCTGCCGTGGCGGACACCGCAACGGGTCAGGTCATGCGGTTCCTGCCCGCCACGCCCCGGCCGGCGGCATACCGACCAAC
>JAFGAM010000066.1 GCA_016933675.1 Candidatus Anaeroferrophillacea bacterium | reverse complement strand
GTCCGGGACAAGATCCGCATGTTCGAGAAATATGCCGGCAAATCGATCTTGTAGGGCGGCCCCGCCGATGCGGGGCGAGACGGCCCCCCAGTCCGAAAGGACCGGGACGTCGGGACCCGGCGGGTCCCTCCGGCCGTCGATGCGGGGCGGGTCGGCTGTCAAACCGGGCCGGGCCGTGAGGAGAGGAACATGACAAAAAACATATTGCTGGTGGAATACGACGAGTCGACGATCCACGCCGTCAGGGAGCTTTTCCCCCCCCCGATTTTCGAGGTGGTTATCGCCAGCGACGGCGAGACGGCCAAGCAACTGCTGCATGACCGCTCCTTCGACCTGATGATCACCGCGGCCATGCTGCCGCGTTTCCACGGCTTCAACCTGGCGCTGGCCGTTTCCCAGGAGTATCCCGGGATCAAGATCATCGTCATCAGCGCCATCTACAAGGGACTGGAGTACCGCCACCAGGCCATCACCCAGTATCGCGCCAACGATTTTTTCGAGAAGCCTCTGGAAAGGAATCGGCTCAGGGGGCGGGTACTGGAGCTGCTCGGCATGTCGGAGGCCGACCTGGGCTCCGCCGCCCAGTCGGCGGCCACCCGCGTCCCCGTATTCGACACGGCCAAGGTCCCGGCGCCGAAATTCGAAGATGAAGAGGGCGGCAAGCTGAGCTCTTCGGACATCTTCGGCGACATCATCCAGAAGATCGACTCGGTGCCGGCATTCGAGATCGACCTGGGCGACGGCGCGAAGCCTTCCCCGGGGAAAGCGGAACCGCCGCGTCCGACCCGCCCCGCGCAGACGGGGCCAGACCCCGCCAGTACCGTCCTGCTGAAGCCGCCGCCCGCCAAGGCTGAACCCGTCGCCGGCAGCGGTGATGCCAAGAGTCCCCTCAGCGGGGACCTGAAGGGCCGTACCCGGGGCACCGGGCCGTCGTTCGATCTGGACAGCCTGCGCGTTGCCAAGAAATCCGCGCCCTCACCCGACGCCACGGTTGTTCCCGGCGCCGGCTCACAGCGCATCGACGCCAGCCTGGAAGGGCTGCGGACGCAGCAGGCCAAGCCCGAAGTGCGGCAGAAGGAGATGCGCAAGATCGAGGACGACATCGCCCGCAAGTTCGAGGACACCCTTTCCGGTCTCGGCCTGGGCAAGAAGCCGGCGCCAACCCGACCGGCCGCTCCTCCTCCGCGGCCGGAAACAAAAACGGTCATCATGCCCGAGATAAAGGCCGTTCGCATGGCGCCGCCGCCGCCACCCGCTGCGCCAACAGAACAAAAACCACCCGTTGCCGGGATGCGCGACGAGATCGCCGACGAAGTCATCGACCTGGGTGAGGCGGCCATGCTGAAAGAGGAGCCCGAGCCGCCGGCCAAGGCCCCGGCCGCGCCGGCTGCGCCGGCCGAGAAAGCGCCGGTTCCACCTCCTCCTCCCGCGCCTGCCCCTAAGCCCTCCGTCGCCGCTTCCGAGGCGGCGGCCAAACCCGGCGGCGAAGAGGCCGGTGGAGCCAGGGAAGCGAAGCCCGAGAAAACGCCCCCTGCCGTTGATCATCCCAACGAGGTGGGGGATTACGTCCTGCTGGGCATGATCGCCCGCGGCGGCATGGCCGAGATCTACAAGGCCAAGAAAAAGGGGGTCAAGGG
>JAFGAM010000065.1 GCA_016933675.1 Candidatus Anaeroferrophillacea bacterium | reverse complement strand
TTGTCAAATCCGGGGATGAGGGATCTCATTTCCGGGGAAATGTAGGCAGGGGAAACGGTAGTGAACGTTTTGCAGTTTGTTGGCAATCGAATCGACGGCGCGACGCTGTGGCGCCGTGAGGCGTGGGAGGGGCGGGAGTATCTCGTTGCTCCCGTGGTGGCCATCCGCGCCGGTGTGCTCAACAAGGAGTTGGTGCCCGCCGAAGAGATTGCGGCCGGATTTGGCTCGTGGAACGGCCGGCCGGTGACCATCGACCACCCGGTGGTAGACGGCGCGTTCGTGAGCGCCAATCACCCGCTCCTGCTGAGCCAGTGCCAGGTCGGGCAGGTGTTCAACGCCCGTGTCGACGATGACGCCCTCAAGGCCGAGATGTGGATCGACGTGGCCCGGGCGGGGCGCATCGAGGCCGGCCAGGAGCTGCTGCGGCGGGTCGAGGACGAAGAGCCGATCGAGGTTTCGACGGCCTATTTCCGGGCGCTCGAGGATCTGGCCGGGGAGCTGGCCGGCATGGCGTTCGAATTCGTGGCCCACGACCTGAAACCGGACCACCTCGCGGTATTGCTCAATGCGAAGGGGGCGTGCTCCTGGGAGCGGGGCTGCGGGGTGCCGCGGGTGAATGAGGGAGACGGGGAGGCCACGGTAGAGGAGGTGGATATGCAAGTGAACATTCTGAGCGAGGCCCGGACGCCGGCCTACGAGGGCACAGAAGAGATTCCCTGGGCCGATGTAGTCAAGACGTTCGAGGCGTACCGGGACGGGTACTACCAGCACAGCGGGGAAGAGAAACCCGAAGATGTGCCGGCCACCGTAGGCGATGCGCCGGCGGCGATGCGGTCCTGGATTGCCGGCAAGTCGCTGCTCGGCGACCCGGATGCCGATGATGTGCGGGGGTTGACCTTTTTCCCTGTTGTCAACCCGGACACTAACAAGCTGAACGCGGGCGCGGTTCGGGCGGTTCTCGGCGGGCGGGCGGCCCAGGCGGACATCCCGGAAGGGGCGTTGGAATCGGCGCAGTCGGTGGCCAGGCGGCTGCTGGAAGACGAGTTTGGCGGGGAGCCGGCGGGCAACGCGGATCCGGAACAGACCGAGACTGTCTCCCCGGTGCAGCGGGCCTGGCGGGCGCTGGGCAAGGCGCTGGGGTTCCTGCCGGCGGTGCAGCAGGATGTCGTGGAGCCGGGCGGTCCGGAGATGTGCGTCTGTCCCGAGTGCGGCCACGAAGCGGCCAAGGTGCGCGGGGTACCGTGCCGGTCGATGGAGTGTCCCGAGTGTGGGGCAATGATGATCGC
>JAFGAM010000064.1 GCA_016933675.1 Candidatus Anaeroferrophillacea bacterium | reverse complement strand
GTATACGCCCTATACCCAGGAAGAACTGGTGGGGCTGATCGCCGACATCAAGCCGGGCATCCCGGTCTACTGCCGGGTCAACCGTGTCATCCGCGATATCCCCTCCACGCACGTGGTAGCGGGCAACAAGCGCACTTCACTGCGCATGGACGTATTCGAAGAGATGGCGCGCCGGGGGCAGGTCTGCCGCTGCATCCGCTGCCGCGAGGTGCGCGGTGAGAAGATCGACCCCGCCGCGGTGCGCCTGGAGGACGAAGTCTACCAGGCCGCCGGGGCCGAGGAGCATTTCTTGCAGTTCGTGACGGATGAGGACCGCATCGCCGGGTACCTGCGCCTGTCGCTGCCCGCCGAAGGGGTTCCGGCGGTGACGAAGATGCTGGCCGACCTGGAGGGGGCGGCGCTGATCCGCGAGGTGCACGTCTACGGACAGTCACTGGCTGTGGGGGCCGAGCAGGCCGGGGCGGCGCAGCATGCCGGCCTGGGCACGCGCCTGATCGAAGAAGCAGCACGGATCGCGCAGGAAAAGGGCTTCGCCCGCCTGGCGGTCATCGCCGCGGTGGGGACGCGATTGTACTACGAGGGCCGCGGGTTCACGCGCGGGGAACGGTACATGGTGCGGGGGTTGGGGTAGAGGCGCAGTGGTTCGTAGTTACAAAACCTCCACGTTGGAATCGAAGCTCACATTCTCTTCCGCGTGGCGGCGGACGAAGAAGAACCACCAGATGGCCATGCCTGCGCCGGAGAGGGTGAACAACACCCCAATCCCGATCGGCAGCCACATGCCGGGGGAAAAACCGGGTTCGAGCAGGGCGCGGTCGGGGCGGTCGGGGTCATAATAGACGGTGATGACCTTGCCGTGCGGGTAGCGCTGGTAAATAGCCTCGATGTAGTCGTAATCCGAGGTGGAAATATCGCCCATGCTGACGCGGGTGGCGCTGTACTCCTGCTGGCCCACGGTGTAGGCGTAGCGGATTTTTGCGGCATAGGTGGTATCGCCTTCGTCATCCGTGCTTTCGGTGATGTTCGAGGCGGTCACCGTGCCGGTAACGGTGGGCCAGTCCTGAGCAGCAAAGGCATCACGGAGGGTAACGGCGCTGTAGATCAGCAGCCCGATCCCGGCGAACAGGTCGATATAGATGAGCAGGCCGAAAATCCACAATCTTTTCTGCGGCAGCATAAGCGACTCCTGATGGAAAGGTCAGCGGTCCCTGACGTTTGCGACACAGCGCCTGATTCCTTTCAGCACATAAACCGATTGGTAGGGGCGAGGCCAGATCAACCGACATTCCCTCACAATTCCCATTGTGCCTCGCCCGGGACGCCGACCAGATCGATACTCCGGAATCCCTGCCCAGGCGCGGCACCGTGATGGTTTTCAAGCCTGATTGACCGATCTGGCCGCGCCCCT
>JAFGAM010000063.1 GCA_016933675.1 Candidatus Anaeroferrophillacea bacterium | reverse complement strand
GTGATAACCGCCGACAACCGCTGACGGTTTCGTAACCACATCAACTTCAAAGCGGGAAGGTACCATAATATCCGGTCCCGAGAGGCCGGAGGAGCAGTGATCCATGCGCTATGAATCGGCCCTCAGGGCCTATCCGTTCAAACGACTGGAAGAGATCGAGCGGGCCGACATCGTCGTCGGCATCCCCTGCTACAACAACGACCGCACCATTCAGCACGTGCTGCAGATGGTCTCCCACGGCCTCTATCACCACTACCGCGACCGGCGGGCGGTGATCTTCATCGCCGACGGCGGCTCCACCGACGACACCCGCGAGGTGGTGAAGGATTTCCAGCTCAAGCCGTGGCAGGAAAAGCTGATCACCATCTACCGCGGCCCGGCGGGCAAGGGCAGCGCCTTTCGTGCTATCTTCGAGGGAGTCAAACGGCTGCAGGCCCGGGCCTGTGCGGTGGTGGACAGCGACCTGCGCAGCATCACCTCCGACTGGGTCCACTACCTGCTGGCGCCGGTCATGGATGAGGGCTTCGAATACGTCAGCCCAATCTACGCCCGCCACAAGTACGACGGCACGATCACCAACAACATCGTCTACAACCTCACCCGGACCCTGTACGGCAAGCGCATTCGCCAGCCCATCGGCGGCGAGTTCGCCTTCAGCGGCGAGCTGGCAGACCAGTTTCTCGCCCGTGACGTCTGGGAGACCGACGTCGCCCGCTATGGCATCGACATCTGGATGACCACCTCGGCGCTGACCCGGGGCCGCAAGATCTGCCAGGCCCGCCTCGGGGTCAAAATCCACGACGCCAAGGATCCGGCGGCATCGCTGGGCCCCATGTTCCGCCAGGTCATCGGCACCCTGTTCACCCTTATGGAACAGAACGAACATATCTGGAAAGATATCACCGGCAGCGAACCCGTGCCCACCTTCGGCCCGGAAACGATAAGCGAGCCGGAGCCGGTCAACGTCGACATCGAACGACTGGTTACCGAATTCCGTCAGGGGCATCAGCATTTCGGCGTCCTCTGGCAGTCCATCTTCAGCCCCGAATGCGGCGCCGAAATCACCTCGTGGGCCCAGCTGCCGACGGAAAAATTCGCCATCGCCACCGAAACCTGGGCGAAAATACTCTACGAGCTGGCGGCGGCCCACCACCGCTGGGAATCGAACCGCAGCGCCCTGATCGAGACCATGGTACCGCTGTACCTGGCGCGGGTGGCATCGTTCATCAACCGCACCCGGCACATGACCTCGGCCGAAGCGGAGGCGGTGGTCGAAGAGCAGGCGGAGATCTTCGAGACCCACAAGCCCTACCTGCTGGAACTCTGGCAGCGCCCGCCGGCGGCGCCGGCACCACCCTGCACCTGAAAAACCACGGGCGGCTTCCGCAAAGGAAAACCGCCCGCTTTTCCGCAACCAGGAAGAAAGAAGATGGATGTGTTACGAAGCCGAATCAAAAAGCCGTCATGGCTCACGGGCGGTCGCGGATTGTGTGCTGTTCCCGAGCCTCGTCGCGGGTCAGCCATCCCCCACCCAGCGCTTTGTACAGGCTGACATGGGCGGCGAGGTACTGCTGCCGCAGCTCGGATAACTGCAATTCCACCGAGAACAGCGTTCGCTCGGTGTCCAGGACCTCCAGATAACTGGTCACCCCTTT
>JAFGAM010000062.1 GCA_016933675.1 Candidatus Anaeroferrophillacea bacterium | reverse complement strand
GCGCACGGCTGAAGATCATCCGCCGGTTGCCGATGAGTGCCGGGGCGTCGGTTTCGCGGATCAGCAAAGCGTGTTCCGAGCCTTCGCCGGCGGCCGCGGCGGCGGCGCCGGGATCGCGCAGCACATGGCTGACAGCGGCCGGCGGCGGGGTGCCAAGTTTCATGCTGCACGCCGCGGCGGTAAAAAACAGCAGTACCAGAGCGGGTCTGGAAATGGTTGAGATGATGGAACGCCGATTCATCGTTTTTCCTCCTGTCCCGGTCCACCCGGTTCTCCCGGCCCCGGGGCGCCGCGGCCGGGACCCCAGAGGATCTGGCGCGGCTGTTCATAGCCGGCAAGGGTAGTGTTCAACTGCCGGGCGGTGGCCGCCAGTTCGCCGGCGAGAAACTCAACCTCGCCGGCGATGCTTCCGGCGGCGGCGGAAATCGACCGGTTCAATTCGGTGCTGTTGTCGCCGAAGCGCACCGCCTGGTGTTCAAGTTCCGCCGCCAGGCGGCCGACGGCCTCCACCTGCCCGCGGATATCCCCGATCGCCGCGGTCAGGGATGCGCCGACCACCGCCGAGCGTTCATCGAGCCGGCCGAGCAGTTGCCGGGACTCGTCCGTCAGCCGGGCGGCCTTTTCCAGCAGCACCTGCAACTGTTCCTGGCTGGTGCCGAGCTTTTCCGTGGCGGCCGAGATGTCGAGCAGCATCCGCTGGACCAGGTTGCGGTTTTCCGGGGTGAACAGGGCGCTGGCATTTTCCACCATCACGTTGATCTTATCCAGCAGCGCCGGCAGGGTGGTGGCGAACATCTCCGCCAGTTCCGGCTGGCCTTCGGGAATCACGGGGTAGATCTCGCCGGCGGGGATATCGGTGCGCAGTGGACTTTGCTGGGTGCTGTGGATCAGGTCGATGTTAGCCAGGCCGGTGAGCAGGTTGCGTTGGATGACCGCTTCGGTGTCCATTTTTACCGGGGTGCCGGCGGCTAACATGATAACCACCTTCACCTGCTCGATGTTGTCCGCCGGGATCTCCAGGTGGTCGACGCTGCCTACCCGGATGCCCTTCATGGTCACCGCGCTGTCGTCCTGCAGGCCGGCCAGCGAATGGTGCTCGAAAAAGATGGTGTACCAGCTTTTTTCCGTGCGGCTGCCGGCTTCCGCCAGCCAGAGAACGGCGCCGGCCAGCAGGACGGCGACGAGCAGCACGGTGCTGCCTACCAGAAGGTAACGGGCGCGGGCTTCCATGTTTTTCCCAATCCTTGCTTGACGGCTTCGTAACAAACCCATCTTTTTCGTTGCGCTGCCAGCGGCAGGAGCGATTCACGCATCGCCCCTGCAAGATGTACTTCCAGGTACCCCTCATTCCCCAAGTGATGAATTCAGGAGTCTGGAGACGGTAGGGGCGAATAATTTTTCGCCCGTACGTATCGTTCCCTGTACCCGTCCATCCCGGCGCCGGTTTCCTGAACCCGGTCCCCTTCTCGCCATCGTCGCCGATCAGCGTTTCGATTCCGATGTCGATTCCGATCCCGATGGTGACGCGGGTAGCTGGCCGCTGCGGAAATATTCCCGGATCCAGGGGTCCGGGACCGCACGCACCGCCGCCGGCGGGCCGTCGGCGAGGATGCCGCGGCGGCCGAGGACGACGACCCGGTCGACGATGGTGTTCAGGGTGTCGAGATCGTGGGTCACCAGGACAATGGTAAGCCCGAGGTTGTCGCACAGCGTGCGCACCAGGCGATCGAAGCTGCGGGCATTGATGGGGTCGAGCCCTGAAGTCGGTTCGTCGAGAAAGAGCAGTTCCGGTTCCAGCACCAGGGCCCGCGCCAGGGCGACGCGCTTCTTCATGCCGCCCGACAGATCGGCGGGCATGCGGCCGGCCACGGCGGTTGAGAGGCCGGTTAGCGCCAGCCGCAGCTCCACCTGTTCGGCCACCAGCGCCGCCGGCAGATCGGTCTGTTCCCACAGCGGCACGGCGATGTTTTCCCCCGCCGTCAGGGCGGAGAACAGGGCGCCGTTCTGGAACAGAACGCCGAAACGGTTCCGCGCCGCCCGGATATCTTCTTCGGGAGCGTGCCCCATGTCGACCCCGAAAACCTCCGTCGCCCCGGAAGTGGGTTGCAGCAGGCCGATGATCTCCTTGAGCAGTACCGATTTGCCGGTGCCCGATTCGCCGATGATGGCGACGATTTGTCCCGCATCGATACTGAAATTCAGATCACGGTGTACCTCGTTGTCGCCGAAACGGGTGTGGAGGTGGCGGACGGCGATGACCGGTGCGCGGTCCTGATTCGCCATCCGCTCATGTTTCATGACCGGTCTCGACTTTTTCGGGGCATGCTGATTCGGGTTCCGTACCGGTTTTTGCTCCGGGTTCGGGGCCGGTTCCGGGTTCCGTTCCGGCTGCTTTTCCGGTGGTGCTGCAGTCTTTGGAGCCGAGGGCCGGCCGGCGGCTGTTTTCATGCTCAAATACCCAGTTCGACACAAATGATGGCGAAGGCGGCATCCAGGAGGATGACCGAGACGATGCTCTGGACCACCGTCGAGGTGGTGTTGAGGCCGATGCTGCGGGCGTCGGTCTCGGCCGCAAGCCCCATGCGGCAGCCGATCATGGCGATAAAGGCGGCGAATATCGGTGCCTTGGCGATGCCGATGAAGAAGTGCTGCAGGGTGACCACCTCCTGCAGGCGGCCGAGGAAGGTTGCCGGGGTGATGGCAAGATGTAGCCGGGCGATGATCAGCCCGCCGAGGATGCCTACCAGGTCGCCGATGAACACCAGCAGCGGCATGGCGATCACCAGGGCCAGGACTCGGGGGATCACCAGTACCTGCATCGGCGACAGTCCCAGGGTGATGAGGGCATCGATCTCCTCGTTGAGCTTCATGGTGCCGATCTGGGCGGTGTAGGCCGAACCGGTACGGCCGGCGACGACGATGGCGACGATCATCGGCGACAATTCCCGGCACATGGCGATCCCCACCCCGTCAACGATGAAGATGTTGGCGCCGTAACGCTGGATTTGGCCGGCGAACAGGTAGGCGACCACGACGCCGATGAGCATGGTCACCATGGTGATGATCGGCATCGCTTCCAGCAGCCCGCGCTGGATCTGCACCGTCAGTTCCTTTACGCGAATGTCGCCGGGGCGGCGCAGGAGGTGGGCGGCGGCCAGGGTGGTCGCGCCGATGAAGGCGGTCATGTCGGCCAGCGGCCGGAAGCCGGCGAGGGTGCGCCGACCGGTTTCGGCGATGAAGCCGAGGGCCGGCCTGCCGCCGCTTTCCGGGCCGGCGGCGGGCAGGTGTTCGGCCACCAGGCGGGCGATGGCCTCGTGGGCGGGGGAGAAGTTGATGCGCGCCGTCCGGGTCGGGTCGGTGCCGAGAACGGCTACGAGCCGGTGCATCAGGGCGGCGCCGGAGGCATACATCCCGGTCAGCCCGGCACCGTCGACCCGCAGCGGCGCGTCGGGCTGCCGGTCGGACGCCGGCACGCCGGCGATGCGGCGATCAATCTCTTCCAGGTGTTCCAGACGCCAGGCACCGGCGAGCCGCAGCACGCGGTCGCCATCGGGTCCGGTATCCAGATGCCACCAGGGGCAGTCGGCGGTGGCGTGATGTTCCATGGGCCATTCCGTCGGACATAGGGGGTTCGCTGCCGTTACGGGGCAATCATGTCATGAATTCCCCGGCAATGCAACCGTTGACCGCAAGCGGTGGGTACGGCCCGGAGGGAGGGTGAAAAAACTTTGGGTTGCGGTTGCCGGTTGCGCCGATGCTGCCGAACTGCTAGAATAGCCTTTCGCCGGGGAGGTGAACATGATCACGGAGCGGATACCGGGTCGCGGCGGCATGCTGTCGGCATTCATGATGGTGCTGATCTTCCTGTTCCTGCCAGTCAGCGGCGGCTGCCGGCGGGTACCGTTGGCCCATGACGGTTTTTTGCCGGCGGTGTCCTTCGCCGTGCCGGCGCGGCCGGAGATGGCCGCCTATCTCGGCCTGTCGCCGGGATCGGGAGGCTTCTTCACCCTCGACGAACTCGATGCCGAGGTGGTGGTGGTCGACGTGTTTCAGGTGCAGTGCATCCACTGCTGGCAGGATCTGCCGCTGATGGACGAGCTGCGGGCCGCCATCGATGCCGCCGGTTACGGCGACCGGGTCAAGGTTATCGGTATCGCCTACGGCAATACCGCCGTGGACGTCGATGTCTTCAACCGGATCCACGGTCCGGGGTTTCCCGTATTCGCCGATCCCGCCGGTGATTTCATCCAGGTGGAGCGGATACCGGCCTGCTTCGTGCTGCGGCCCCGCCCCGGCGGTGCCGAGGTGCTTCATGCCACTGCCGGATCACCGCCGCCGCCGGCGAAATTTCTGTCCCTGATTATTGCGTGGGGGAGGCTGGAATGAGGTTTTGCGGTTCTTTCCGGCTGCCCGCCGGGATTACGCGTCCGGACCACCTTTCGTTCGGTGCCCGGCGATGAAGCCTCAGCCTTCACGCCGGGAGGCGCTGGCGGCCATCCGGAAGGCGGTTGCCGCCGACCGGGGCATTCCCTCCCTGCCCCAGGTGCTCATCCGGGTCGAGCGGTCCCTGGCCGATCAGCGGGCCGGCGGGCGCGAACTGGGGCGGGTGATTCTCGACGACCCGGCGCTTACCGCCCAGGTGCTGAAGCTGGCCAACAGCGTCTATTACAATCCCGGCGGCCGGCGGGTGAATACCGTCAGCCGGGCGATCGTCATCCTCGGCTTCGAGACCATCCGCCAGGTGGTACTCGGTCTCAGCGTGTTCAGGATGATCCGCAACCTGCCGCGGGCGGCGGATTATCGGCGCCTGTGGCGCCACTCCCTGGCCGCCGCCATTGCCGGCCGCGAGATTGCCCGCCGGGTCGGCGTCGAAGAGGTCGAGGAGGCCTTTGTCGGCGGATTGTTACACGATATCGGCAAGTTTTTTCTCGGCCATCTGTTCCCGTCGGTGTACGGGGATATTCTGGTTATCGCCCCGACCGGCGGCGAGGCGCTGCTCAAGGCCGAAGAGCAGCTCCTGAAATGCAGTCATCACGACGTCGGCGGCCTGCTGGCCGAACAGTGGGGTTTTCCTCGTGTCCTGGGGGAGATCATGGCCGACCATCTGCCGGAACGCTGGGATGAGCCGCCGGAGCGCCGGAGTCTGCTCCTGCGGACGGTGGCGGCGGCTGATCGCTGTGCCCGTCTCTTCGATCTGCCGGCGACGGAACAGGATTCCGGACTGAGAGAACTGGTGCGCGAGGTCGGCGGCATGCTGGCGCTCGACGGCGAAGCGGTGGCGACGATTGTTCAGAACCTGCCCGGGCAGGTCGAGGAGATTGCCGACCTGCTGGACATCGTCATCGAAGACCTGCGGTTTCATCTCCCCGGAGAATCCGCCTCCGGTCGCCACCAACACCAAAACGAGCGCTGTGCCCGTGCCCGTAACCTGCTGGAGTTTATCCTGGAGGTCAGTGAGGCGTTCGGGCGGGGGCTGGATCTGTCGGCATTCGTCGATCATCTGGTGCCGCGTCTGGTCCGCAGCATGGAACTGGCGGATGTCGTGCTCCTGTTTCCCGATGCCGACTTCGCCGTCCTGCGGGCGCGCTACGGGTATGGCGAACATGCCTCCGGGGTCGTCGGTAAACTTGCGGTTGTCCTTTCCCGCGTCGGCGATGTGGCGGTGGAGGCCTACCGCAGCCGCGAGCCGGTGATAGTCGACGAAGACCACCTGGCGGATTACTGGCCGCCGCCCGAAGGGAGCCTAATGGCGGAACTTGGAAGTGTCAAGGTGGCGGCGGTGCCCATCGGCCAACGGGACCGGGTGCTGGGAGTACTGGCGGCATCCCGGCCCCTGGGCGGCCAAATCTTTTCCGCCGACGAACTTCGGGTGATCATGATGTTCGCCGGCGAGGTGGCCCGTCATCTGATCCAGCGCGGCGGGTCCGGGTAGCGGTTGGTCTCCCGTCATCGCCTCCCGCCGTGCCGTTTGTGTCGCCCGTCCGAGTCGTTGCGGCGCCCGGTGATGACGCCGCCTTGCCCCGGCAGTGAAGCGCGCCGCCTTGACTCGGCGGTGAACGCCGCATTCTTCCGGCAGTGAAGCGCCGCGCCGCCGCGGTTGCGATGCCATCCGGTTTTCGAGGCCGGGTGGCGGTTGCGGTGGCGTCGTCGGCGATGACTGTTATCGACCCGTCGACCGCCGTTACCTTCGCCCCGGAATTACCTGAAACCGCACGCAAAGGAGCGATAATGATCCCGACCGCGTTGCCCCCCGAACAGCTCTATCTCGCCTGCAACCAGGATTCCTTTTCCTTCCAGACCACCGATGATCTTGAGGCGCTGCACGACGCCCTCGGTCAGGAGCGGGCGCTGGACGCCATCGGTTTCGGCATCCGCATGGCCCACGACGGCTACAATCTCTATGTTCTCGGCCCCGCCGGCAGCGGCAAGCATACCACCGTCAGCCAGGTGCTCGAACGGGAGGCGAAAGGCCGTCCGCGGCCGGACGACTGGTGCTACGTCAACAACTTCGACGACCCGCGCAAGCCCCGGGCGCTGCGCCTGCCTCCCGGCATGGGGGCGCGGCTGCGCCGCGACATGGAGCATCTGGTGGAGGAATTGCAGACCTCCATTCCGGCGCTGTTCGAAAGCGACGACTATCGTTCCCGGCTGCAGGAGATCGAGGAGGAGCTGAACCAGCGCCAGGAGGAGGCCTTCAAGGAGCTGCAGAAAGAGGCCGAAGAGGTGGGCGTCACCCTGTTGAAAACCCCGCGGGGGTTCGCTTTTGCCCCGGTGCGTGACGGTGAGGTTATCAGCCCCGATGAATTCAACAAGTTGCCGAAGGATGAACAGGAACGCATCGAAAAGGCGGTCGGGGGGCTGCAGGAGAAGCTCCAGAAGATTCTTCGTCAGGTGCCCCAGTGGCAGCGGGAGAGCCGCGGCAAGGTCAAGGAACTCAACAGCCGGGTGACGATGTACGTCGTCGGCTCGCTGCTCGACGAAGTGCGCAAGACCTACGCCGATCTGCCGGTGGTGCTTGAGTACCTGCAGGCGGTGCAGAAGGATATCATCGACAATGTCGACGATTTCCGCCCGCAGGAAAAAAACCCCATGCAGATGCTCGGCCTGCCGGTGGGGATGGAGCAGGGTTCGTCTTTGCGCCGCTACGTGGTCAACGTCCTCGTTGATCACGGCACCAGCGAGGGCCGGCCGGTGATTCACGAGGACAATCCCACCTACCAGAACCTCGTCGGCCAGGTGGAGCACCTGGCCCAGATGGGCGCCCTGGTGACCGACTTCACCCTCATCAAGCCCGGCGCCCTGCACCGCGCCAACCAGGGCTATCTGATCATGGACGTCCGCAGGCTGCTCATCCAGCCCTACGCCTGGGAAGGATTGAAGCGGGCGCTGGTGGCCGGAAAAATCAACATCGAGTCTCTCGGCCAGATCCTCAGTCTGGTGAGTACCGTGACCCTGGAGCCGGAACCCGTTCCCCTGGATGTCAAGGTGGTGCTGCTGGGCGACCGGATGCTCTACTATCTCCTCCACCACTACGATCCCGATTTCCGCCAGCTGTTCAAGGTGGCGGCGGATTTCGAGGACGATGTCGACCGCCGGCCGGACAACAACCGGGTCTACACGCGGATGCTGGCCACCATGATCCGGCGGCACCAGTTGCTGCCCTTCGACCGTTCCGGGGTGGCGCGGGTGATGGAACACGGCGCCCGGCTTGCCGGTGACGCTAAGAAGCTCACCGCGCATCTGGAAAGCCTGGTGGATCTCCTGCGCGAGGCCGATTTCCAGGCCCGGCAGGAGGAGCGCGGGGTGGTGGGCGCGGTCCAGGTGCAGGCCGCCATCGACGCCCAGGTGCGCCGTGCCGACCGCATCCGGGCAAAG
This sequence comes from Candidatus Anaeroferrophillacea bacterium, assembly GCA_016933675.1. GTDB lineage: Bacteria > Desulfobacterota > Anaeroferrophillalia > Anaeroferrophillales > Anaeroferrophillaceae > JAFGAM01. The sequence goes on along the minus strand of JAFGAM010000062.1, from coordinate 16,954 downwards.
GTCTACGAGGCCATCCACAAGGGTACGGTTCTGATCGATACCGCCGGCGAGCGCCCGGCCCAGGTCAACGGTCTGTCGGTGATTCAGCTGGGTAATTTCATCTTCGGCCAGCCATCGCGGATTACCGCCACCGCCCGGCTGGGCGACGGCAAGGTGATCGACATCGAGCGCGAGGTTAAACTTGGCGGCGCGATCCATTCCAAGGGGGTGCTGATCCTCTCCTCGCTGCTGGCAAACCGCTACGGCGGCAACCAGCCGCTTTCCTTTTCCGCCAGCCTGGTCTTCGAACAGTCCTACGGTCAGGTGGACGGCGACAGCGCCTCGGTGGCTGAATTCTGTGCCCTGATCTCGGCCCTCATCGGGGTGCCGGTGCGCCAGCACCTGGCGGTGACCGGCTCGGTGAACCAGCATGGCCGGGTGCAGCCCATCGGCGGGGTGAACGAGAAGATCGAGGGCTTTTTCGATGTCTGTGCCGCCCGCGGGCTGACCGGCGACCAGGGAGTGGTCATCCCGGCCGCCAACGTCCGTCACCTGATGCTGCGTCGCGACGTTGTCGAGGCGGCGGCCGCCGGCCGGTTTCATGTCTGGGCGGTGGAGACCGTCGACGAGGCGCTGGAATTGCTCACCGGACGGTCGGCGGGGGAGCCTGACGAAGCGGGGCACTATCCCGAAGATTCGCTCAACGGCCTGGCCGCGAGGCGACTGGCCGAATTGACCGAACTGCGTAAAAAGTTTTCGGCCGCCGGCAAGGGGGAGGAAAACAACGATGAGTGAGCCGGATAGGGGGGCGGAACGTGCTGTGAAACGGGTGCTGGTGACCCTCGATCCCTACGGTCAGGGGGTGGATGCCCTGCGGGCGGCGGCCGGAATCGCCGCCGATCTGGAAGCCGAACTGCTGGGGTTGCTGGTGGAGGATATCGATCTCGTCCGTCTTGCCGAGCTGCCTTTCGCCCGGGAGATCGATATCTTTACCGACGATACGGAACCGCTGGGCGGTACCCGGATGAAACACGACATGCAGCTTCAGGCCGACCGCCTGCGGCGGATGCTGGCCACCGCTGCCGGACAACGGCGGGTGCCCTGGCAGTTTCGGGTGACCCGGGGGCGGGTGATCGACGAACTCATGGGTCGGTTTCAGGAGTTCGACCTGCTGATCCTGGGACAGGTCAGGCGGCCGCTGGTGCGGCGGCTGAAGCTCGCCGTTCGCGACCGCCGGCAAAGTCGGGTACCGGCGCCGGCCGGCCACCGGCCGGTGCAGCCGGTGATGGTGCTTTATCATGACAGCCCGGCTTCACGCCGGGCTCTGGCTACGGCCCGCCGGCTGGCGCGGGAGACGCAGCGGCCGCTGATGGTGGTGTTGCCGCTGAACCCGGCGGCGGTGGTCCGGGAACTGGAGCGCCAGGTGATGGCCTGGCTTCGGGAGCAGCGGCAGCAGGCCCGCTTCGCCTATCTCGGGGACGAGTCCATCGCCGCGGTGGCGCAACTGACGCGCCGCGAACATGGCGGCGGCCTGGTGGTCGGCCGAGATGTCTTCGCCCTTGACGGACCGGGCCTTTCGAGCCTGCTGGAGCAGCTTGAATGTCCCCTGGTGCTGGTGAACTGAGGCAGGAAGGATATCCGGGCTGGGGATGAATCGTTGTTGCCCTGATATCGCCCGCGACGACACCTGCATCGAAAAAAAAGAAATCGAAATCGGTATCAAAGATGCTGACGATCCCGACAGCGATTCCGACTCGACCAGTGTGGTGTCGGACTGCCGGATTGCATCATGGTGTTGCGCAGCCATCATTGATGATGGCTGCGCAACAACTCCCGTACCAGCTGCATGTCTTCCCAGGTATCCCGTTTCTTTGTCGGGCTGCGCAGCAGATAGGCCGGGTGGTAGGTGGGTACCACCACGGTGTGGTCCCCGAAGGGATGGGCGTGGCCCCGGAGCCGGCCGATGGGGGCCGCGGTATCCAGCAGGGTATGGGCGGCGAAGGCGCCCAGGGCGCAGATTACCGCCGGTCTGATGATCTCGATCTGGCGCTTGAGAAACGGAAAGCAGATGGCGATTTCGTCGGGCCGCGGATTGCGGTTGCCGGGCGGCCGGCATTTGAGGATGTTGGCGATGTAGACCTGTTCTCGGGTCAGGTCGATGGCCTGGATGATTTTTGTCAGCAACTGGCCGGCGCGGCCGACGAAGGGCTCGCCGACGCGATCCTCGTCACCGCCGGGTGCCTCGCCGACGAACATGAGCCGGGCCTCGGGGCTGCCGGCGCCGAAGACGATTTTCGTGCGGGTTGCCGCCAGGGGGCAACGGCGGCAGTCGCCCAGCTCGTCGCGGAGCGCCATCAGGCGGGCGCCGCCGTCGGTGGTGCCCAGTTTTTCGGTGCCCGCGGCGTTTTTTCCGGCGCGGGATGGGCCGGGCTGAACGGCGGCCGGGATCACGGCGGGTTCATCCGGGTAGGAGGTGTCGTCCGGCATGCCGGCCAGATCCATCTCGGTCAGCGGTGGGATGTCCGGGTCCATGGGCGGTGGCGGGGGCAGGTCGGGTTCCGACGGCCGCGTCGGTGCCGCGGCCGATGCGGCACCGCGCGGTGCTGCCGGACGGTCGCGGCCGGGAGAACCCACCGATTTGTCTCTGTTTTCCCGCTGCGGCCCCCGGCGTTCGTTCGGTTTCGGGGCCTCGGCCCCGGTGGAAAAGCTACGGCCGTCGCCGGGAGCGACGGCCGGCTGTCCGGCAGGTTTACCGCGGTTTTCGTCGCGGCTTTCGCCGTCGGGCGGTACGGCGGTGTTACCGGCCGCCTGAACGGCGGCATGTGCCGATGGGGCGCTCACCGTCGCGGTGGTCGCGGGCGTTTCCCGCGGGTGTCGGATAACGCCCGGATGGTGCAGCTCCCGCTGGCGTTCGAGGTGCCGGAGAAGCTGTTCGAGGTCGTTCATTTCCCCGCCTTGCGCGCCGCGAGGTGGTCGAGAATCACCTCGGCGACCTTCTCCTTGCTCATCATGGGAAAATCGGTGATGGTGCCGTCGCGGTCGATGATCTTGATGATGTTGGTGTCGCAGCAGAAACCGGCCCCGGCGGCGGCGACGTCGTTGGCGACGATCATGTCGAGATTCTTCTTTTCGATCTTCAGGCGTGCGTTGGCGATGAGATCGTCGGTTTCGGCGGCGAAACCGACGAGGAACCGCCCCTCCTTGTTCTGCCCGAGACCGGCGAGGATGTCGGGGTTGGGTTCCAGTTCCAGGGTCTGGCGGCCGGTGCGTTTGATCTTGCCCGCCGCCGGGTCGGCGGGGCGGAAGTCGGCCACCGCGGCGGCCATGATCACCGTCGTCACCCCGTCCAGGTGATCGTGGATTGCCTGCTCCATCTCCCGGGCGGTGGTGCAGTAGACCGGCGCCAGGGCGCAGGGCGGCGGCAGGCAGCTCGGCCCGGAGACGAGGACCACCTCGGCGCCGCGGCGGCGGGCCACCGTCGCCAGGCTGTACCCCATCTTGCCCGACGAGCGGTTGCTGAGGCAGCGGATGGGATCGAGATGTTCCTCGGTGGGCCCGGCGGTGACGAGGATCTTCTCCCCCGCCAGATCCTTGTCGTACAGCAGTCCCTTGACCTCCTCGAGAATCTCCTCCACGTCGGCGAGCTTGCCGCGGCCGACAACGCCGCAGGCCAGTTCGCCCTCTGCGGGCTCCATGAAGTGGTAACCCATGGACCTGAGCCGGGCGATGTTCGCCTGGACCACCGGGCTGTCCCACATTCTGGTGTTCATCGCCGGGGCGAAGAGGACCGGAACGTGGGTCGCCATGACCATGGTGGAGAGAAAGTCGTCGGCGATGCCGTTGGCGATCTTGCCGATCATGTTCGCGGTGGCCGGGGCGATGACCAGCAGGTCGGCGCGGTCGGCGAGCGACACGTGGCCGATCTCGGCGCCCTTGAACAGGCTGAACATGTCGGTGGTCACCGGGTTGCCGGAGAGGGTCTGGAACGTCAGCGGGCCGACGAACTCGGTGGCGTTGCGGGTCATGATGACGTTGACGTTGGCGCCCTCCTTGGTCAGCTCCCGCAGCAGGAGAACCGATTTGTAGGCGGCGATGCCGCCGGTAACGCCGAGAAGTACTTCCTTGCCTTTGAGCATGGCGGATTCCGTTTCAATGATTCGAGATTTGTTTGGTTGCCATCCGCTTGCCGTGCCGGTCTGCGGGCGGCACATACAGGCAGGCAACGAAGAAGATGGGGCGGTAACGAAGTGATCAACATTGATGACCTCGTTCCCTCAGAAACCGCGAAAACGGGTTCACCTCGTAATCCCCAACCGGCGATACGCTGTAACTCTGCGTTGGAGAAAAACTGTGCCGATTGTCGGCCAATCTCCGTAATTTACCCCGTTTTGTCAAGGAGGAAAACGCGGCGGTGGGGCGGTCAGCGGCGCCGACGGTAGTGGCGCGGGTCGAGGGCGTCGCGGATGCCTTCACCCAGCAGGTTGTAGCCCAGGACGGTGACGAGGATGGCGATCCCCGGAAAGACCGACAGCCACCAGGCGTATTCCAGGTTGTCCTTGCCGGCGGTGAGCATGTTGCCCCAGCTCGGCGTCGGCGGCTGGACGCCGATGCCCAGAAAGCTCAGGGCCGACTCGGTGAGGATCGCCCCGGCGACCCCGAGGGTGGCCGAGACCAGCACCGGCGCCAGGGCGTTGGGCAGTACGTGACGCAGGATGATGCGCAGGTGGCCGGCGCCCTCGCAGCGGGCGGCGAGAATGAACTCGCGCTCCTTGATGGAGAGGATCTCGGCGCGTGCCAGCCGGGCGACGCCCATCCACCCGGTCAGCCCGATGACCGCCATGATGTTCCAGATACTGGGTTCCAGCAGGGCGATCACCGTCAGGATGAGAAAGAAGGAGGGAAAACAGAGCATCAGGTCGACGATGCGCATGATCAGGCTTTCCGTCAGGCCGCCGAAATAGCCCGCCAGGGTGCCGAGCAGCAGGCCGACGGCGGTGGCGATGCCAACCGCCACGAAGCCCACCTTGAGGGAGATGCGGGCGCCCCAGATCATCCGGCTGAGGATGTCGCGGCCAAGCTGGTCGGTGCCCAGCCAGTGTTCCGGGCCGGGGGGTATGAGGATGTTCTTCAGGTCGATGGCGTTGGGGTCGTGGGGGGCGAGCAGCGGTGCCAGGAAGGAGACCGCGAACAGGGTCGCCACCACCAGCAGCCCGGCCAGAGCCAGCGGGTTGGCCAGCAGCCGCCGCCCGAACGTGGTGCCATCATTCATGGTCATGCACCCGGATGCGTGGATCGACCAGCGCGTAGGAGATGTCCGCCAGCAGGTTGCCGAGCAGGGTGAGGGCGGCGCCGATGAGCAGCACCCCCATGATCAGCGGGTAGTCCCGCGCCATGACCGCGCCGTAGAACAATTGCCCCATGCCGGGGATGGCGAAGATGGTCTCAAAAATCACGCTGCCGCCGATGAGCCCCGGCAGGGAGAAGCCGAGGATGGTGATGATCGGCATCAGGGCGTTGCGCAGGGCGTGCTTGCCGATGACGGTGCGTTCCGGCAGCCCCTTGGCCCGGGCGGTGATGATGTAGTCCTGGCGGATGACCTCGAGCATGTTGCTGCGCATGTAGCGTGAGATTCCCGCCAGCCCGCCGAAGGCCGATACCAGCACCGGCAGCAGCAGGTGCCGGGCGCGGTCGACGAAGATGGTCCAGAAGCCGGCGCCGGCGAGCCCCGGGCTCTGCAGGCCGGAGATGGGCAGCCAGCCGAGGTGGACGCCGAAAAGGATCATCAGCAGCAGGGCGAGCCAGAAGGTGGGGGTGGCGAAGCCGACGAAGACGAAGACGGTGAGTACCCGGTCGACGAATGAATGCTGGCGGACGGCGGAATAGATGCCGATGGGGATGGCCAGGGCGAGGATCAGCAGCAGCGAGAGGGCGTTGATCGCCAGGGTGATGGGGATACGTTCGCGGATCTTGTCCCACACCGGGCGGTTGTCCTGGCTGAAGGAGCGGCCGAGATCGAGGCGTACTACCCGTCCGAGCCACTTGACGTAGCGCACCGGCAGCGGCTGGTCGAGGCCGTAGCGCGCCCGCAGCCGCTCGCGGGCTTCCGCGGTGGCCTTGGGGTTCATGCTGGTCATCAGGTCGATGGGCTCTCCCGGGGCCAGGTTCATCACCGTAAAGGATATCAGGGTGATGCCCAGCAGCATGGGGAGCATCATCGCCAGTCGCCGTGAGATGTAGCCGAGCATAGGGACGTGTCGCGAATCCGGATCGGTTGCCGTATCATGGTGTTGTCGGGTTCAGCCTCGCCGTGTTTGGCCGGTGTTGCGATGCCGCCGGCGGCGAAGGCCCGGGAAAAGCTGTTTCGTCCCTCTGCCGTTGCCCCATCGGTGCGGGAATGGCATTTTTTCGGCGGTTTGCGGTGCCCTCGCTAGCGGGTGTATAGCTGCATCGCCGGGGGTACATGCCAGCGGATGAAGTTGTGGGAGATGCCCGCCGGCGCCGGATCGATGCCGTGGAAGCGGGCGGCGACCACCGGCAGCGACTCGGGTACGTAGAGGAAGGTGTAGGGCTGTTCCTCGGCGAGGATCTCCTGCAGTCGGCGGTAACAGGTCAGCCGTTCGTCGCGGTTGAAGGTATGCCGGCCGCGCTCCAGCAGGTCGTCGACCTCGGGGTTGGCGTAGCCGATGAAGTTGAGCTCCTTGGTGCCGGTTTTGCCGGAGTGCCAGATGTCGTAGAGGTCGGGATCCTGACCGGTGGTCCAGCCGAGAATGACGGCCTCGAATTTGCGCTTGTCGATGAACTCGTTGATGAAGGCCGACCACTCGATGATGCGGATCTTCATCTCAATGCCGATCTCGGCCAGCCGCCGCTGGATGATCTCCGCTGTCTGCGCCCGGAGGGTGTTGCCCTGGTTGGTCAGCAGGGTGAAGCTGAAGGGGGTGCCGCCGCGGTCCAGCAGGCCGTCGCCGTCGCGGTCCTCCCAGCCGGCGGCGGCCAGCAGGGCGCGGGCCTTGTCGGGGTCATGGGGGTAGCGGCGGACGTCGGGGTTGTAGAACCAGGTGTCGGGTTTGTAGGGCCCGGTGGCGACCCGGCCGTGGCCCAGCAGGACGCCGTCGACGAGTTCCCGCTTGTTGATGGCGTAACTCAGCGCCTGGCGCACGGTGCGGTCGGCGAACAGCGGGTGGGACAGGTTGTAGCCGAGGTAGGTGTAGGAAAACGCCAGATAGCGGTACTTGTTGAACGCCCTGGTAAACCGCGCCGCGGTGGTCTGACGGTCGTACTGGATCGGCGTCAGGCCCATCCAGTCGAGGTTGCCGGCCTTCAGTTCGAGGAACATGGTGGCGGTGTCGGGGATAACCCGGTAGCGATAGCGATCGATGCAGGGCCGGCCTTCGAAATAGTCGTCGTTGGCGGTGAGGACGATCTCGGTGCCGGTTTTCCATTCGACGAACCGGTAGGGACCGGTGCCCACCGGGTGCCGTGCCAGCGGGCTGTCGGTGATATCGATGCCCGTCAGCAGGTGTTCGGGCAGGATACCAAGCCCCCAGCTTGCCAGGGCCGGGGCGAAGGGGCGGCGATAGGTGACCCGGAAGGTCAGCGGATCGACGGCGGTGGCGGTTTCCACCTGTTCGAAATCACCGGCGTAGGCGGTGGGGGTTTTGGGGTCGATGATGGTCTGGTAGGTGAAGAGGACGTCGGCGGCGGTGAACGGCTTGCCGTCGTGCCAGCGGACGCCGGGGCGCAGATGGAAGGTGATGGTCAGGCCGTCGGCGCTGATCTCCCATGATTCCGCCAGTTCACCTTCCAGTTTAAGGTTTTTGTCGTAGCGCACCAGGCCGTTGTAGACCAGGCCGGCGATCTGGTGTGAGGAGGCGTCGGTGGCAAGCAGCGGGATGAGGGTGCTGGCGTCACCGATGGAGCCGACGACGATGGTGTCGCCGGAGACCGGCGCGGCCGCGACGGTATTGCCGGCCGCGACGGCTGCCGGTTTTCCGGGGGCGGATTGTTCGTTGCCGGTCGGCGGTGCCGCCGCCGGTGTTTCGGGCGCATCGTGCGGCGCCCGGCCGTCGCAGGCCGCGAACAGGAGCAGCAGCAGGAGCAGCAGCAGGACAGCCGGCGGGGAAAGCGAAGCCTTCCCGGGGCGCGGTGTCGTCGGCCCGACGTCCGGGGTGGTTGCGGGTACGGGTGTATGCATGGTGTGGTGTTATCCGGCGGCCTGATTGTCTTTGACGGCGTATTGTGGCCGTTGTCACGACGCCATTGGGTATTGAGCGGCAGCGGTGGTGCCGGCCGCCGACCGGGAAGCAAGACTAGCGCAACCGCGGCGGGATGACAAGTGTTTTTCGCCGGGCGGCCGGCAGGCGGCTGGCGGAGGGAGAGGGAGTTGTGACTGGCGGGCGGTCAGCCGTCCGCCCGGAAAGTTCCGGCGGGTCAGCCGCCGCGATGGTCGGCGCCGATGCAGCCTCTGGCGGTGACGGTGCGGTTGCCGCCGCGGTTTTTCGCCTCGTACATCGCCAGGTCGGCGCGCAACTGAAGTTTTTCGGCCGGTTCATTTACGAGCAGCTGGGCGACGCCGATGCTCAGGGTGACCGGCTCCAGCCGTTTGCCGAGGCTGACCATCCGTTTCGGCCACAGTTCGTTGAATGCCTGCCGCAGCCGTTCCATGGACCGGGTGGCATCCGGTGCCTCCGTTTCTATCAGGACGACGGCGAACTCGTCGCCGCCGAGGCGAAAGGTGACATCCGTCGACCGGAATGTCCGCACGCAGGTTTCGGCCACCAGGCGCAGGATGTTGTCCCCTTCGTGGTGCCCGAAGGTGTCGTTGTAGGACTTGAAGCGGTCCAGATCGCAGAACGCCAGTGACAGGCCGTGGTTGTAACGTCGGCACCGACCGACCTCGTCGGTCAGGACGGTATGGAAATGGCGTCGGTTGAACAGGTCGGTGAGGCTGTCGGTAATGGACTGCCGGCGCAGTTCTTCCTCCAGTTCCTTGTGGTCGGTCAGGTCGTGAAAGAAGCCGACGCTGCCCGTTTCCCTGCCGGCGCTGTGCAGCAGGGTGGCCGACAGCCGGATCGGAACGGTGCCGCCGGTCTTGCGTCTGATGGCCACTTCAATGCCTTCGATGCGACCGGTACCGCCGAAACCTTCGCTGTGAAGCATGCGCTTGATCTCTCGGGGACGTTCCGGGGAATCGTACAATTCGGTGATTGATATCCGCTTCAGCACCTCGGCAGCATCGAATCCGGTAAGCTTTTCCGCCGCCTCGTTGAAGATGCTGACGATGCCGGTGCGGTTGACACCGATAATGCCGTCGGGGCAGGTGCCGACCAGTTGTCGCAACATCTCCCCATTTGTCAGCATGTCGAGATCGTGTTTCATTAACGAGCAGCTCCTAACCACATCACGGGCTGGCGTAGCGAACAGAAGGTATATGGTGTTAAGCTTGTGTTAGTATAACAACGGTAAAATTTCAACATTTTTTTTCGGTAGATTCTGATGGCGACGTAATCACTCCATCATTTTTGTCGGGCCGCACGCGGGGTGACCCCCCCCGCGGTGGCCGCAACGATGCACCGCGGCATCGTCCGGGCGGGTTGCAGACCCGCTCTTCCCATGGAGGCATTTTGCAGCTTTTGCGCGCCGTGAACCCCTGCGGGGCGATTGCTGTACCGCCTGCCGGTGACACCCCGTTTCGGTGCGTTCCGGCCGTTGTTACGGTACCGTCGAAACCGGATCGGCGCCATTGAAATTGACCTCGAAGTCGGGATGTACTAGGGTAAGAGGCGACGGCGGCAACCGGAACGACGGCGGTGGCGGTATCGGGCCGAACGGCGGCGGGGCGGGTACCGTGGATTTGGTTTTTTTTGTCCGGCCGGCAGGGCCGCTCGGGAGACCATGACCTCAGACATCCTTTTCTATATCGTGCCCCCGGCGGCGGGGGCGCTGATCGGCTACGCCACCAACTATATCGCCATCCGGATGCTCTTTCGGCCGCTGGAGGAGAAACGGGTGTTGGGTGTGCGGGTGCCGCTGACGCCGGGGATCATCCCCGCCCGGCGCCGCGAGCTGGCGGCCAACATCGGCCGCATGGTCGGCGATCACCTGCTGACCCGCGAGGTGCTGGCGGCCCGCTTCCGCGGCGACGATTTCCGGAACGCCCTCTATGTCGCCATCGCCCGCCGCTGCCGGGCCCTCTTCGACCGTGATCTCGGTCCCCTGGTCGAGTTGGTGCCCGATGACCTGCGTCCCGCGGCGGACGATCTGCTGGCCCGGAGCCGGCACCTTTTCGGCGCCCTGGCCGGACGCCTGGCGGACAGCCCCGAGGTGTCGCGGCTGCTGACGCCCCTGGTGCAGGAATTCACCGCCCGGGGGCTGGCGGCGAATATTGCCGATATTGTCGATGCCGAGTCCTACGGAAACTGGCGTCGAACGGCCGCTGATCGCCTGGCGGCGGGGCTCGCCGGCGATTCCTTCCGCCGCTGGACCGGGCGCGAGTTCGATCGCCTCTTCACCATCGCCGCGGAAAGCCCGCGGCCGCTGGGGGAGATCCTGCCCCGGGGTTTTGTCGACCTGCTGCGCGACCGCCTGGAAGCCGATCTTCCCGGCATCATGGCGCGGCTGTCCCGGCTGCTCTACGACCCGCATGTGCGGCAGCGGATCAAGGACAAAATGCATGCCGCGGTGGAACGCTACATCGGCCGCATGGGGTTCTGGCAGAAACTGCTGGCGAGCTGGGCGCTGTCGGAGGAGGTGGTGCGGCAGAAGATCGACGAGGTGGTGGAACTCCTCGGCACTGACCTTGCGGAGGTTTTGCAGCAGCCGGAGATGCAGGAAAAGGTGATGGCGGTGCTGGACGAACGCCTGCAGGCGCTGCTGGCGGTGCCCCTGGTAGAACTGGCGGAGAAGGTGCCCGCCGCCCGGTTGCGGGCGCTGCGTGAATACCTCAGACGCTCGCTGCTGCATCTTCTCGCGGCGCCGGCCACCGTCGACCGCCTTCTCGGGGTTGCCGAGGTGCTGTTGCTGCGGGTCCGCGACCGGCCTTTCGGCCGGCTGGCGGCGGATGTCGGTTTCACCGACCTGGCACCGCGGTTCAATCATTTCATCATGGCGCGGGTCGAGGAATACCTGCGTTCGCCCGCCGGCCGCGAAACCGTCGCCGAGGTCCTGCACCGCGGCGCGGTGCATCTGGTCACCGCGGTGCCTCTCGGGGTGCTGTCCCTGGTCATTCCGTACGAGGTCATGGAACAGGCCATCGGCATGATCCACCGTCGTGCGGCGCTGCTTCTGGAGGAGGAACTACCGCGGCTTACTGATCGCCTCGACATCCCGTGCATGGTGGAGGAGCGCATCAACACCCTGCCGGTGCTCAGGGTGGAATCCCTGCTGATGGACATCATGAAGGAGCATTTCACCTACATCAACCTCTTCGGCGGCCTCCTCGGGGCGCTCATCGGGCTGGTGCAGGTGGGGCTCATGCTGCTGCGCTGACCATTCCCGCCTTGAATCCGCCGCTTCCTCCCCCCCCCGGACATACACCGGCAACACCGCGTACTCTGGACAGGTACCGGTAGCCCCCCTCGGACAGGTACCATAATGCCGCGTACCCGGAGTGAAAAATTCTGCGCCCTGATCCCCCGCCGGCCGACCGCGGGTCAGAGCGCCTGTTCGCGCTGGTCGCGGCGTTCCGCCTCCGCCCGCAGGGCGAGGAAAGTGGATTCGATTTCTTCCTGCACCCGCCGGACCACCGGGCGCACGTCGCTGGGCTTCTCGTAGTTGTCCATGGGGATGGGCTTGCCGAAGACAATGGTCACGGTGCCCGGATGGATGGCCAGCGCGCCCTTGGGCTGCAGTTTGCCGGTATCGTGAATGGTGAACGGCAGCACCGGGATGCCCAACTGGCCGGCGAGGATGAAGCCGCCTTTTTTCAGGGGGTTGAGGATGACGTCGGGGGTTGCCCGGGTACCCTCGGCGAAGGTGACGATGGAGAGCCCGAGCTGCCTCAGTCGGGCCCCCGCGGTCTTCATGGCGTTGACGGCCTGCTCGCGGTTGCCGCGGTCGACGATGATGCTGTCGCTGCGCTTGAGGATCGAACCGAAGATCGGTATCCGCGTCAGCTCCTTCTTCGCCACCATGCGGCAGTCCAGCACCCGGGCGGCGAAGACGACGTAGATGTCGAGGTAGCTGCGGTGGTTGCCGACGACCATATACGTGGTGCGCGGACGGATGTTTTCGGTGCCGACGGTGCGCACCTTCACACCGTTGGCGGCGAGGATCCAGGATGCCCAGTGATGGGCGCAGAAGTTGATTGCTTTGACCCGTAAGTGGGGAAAAAGGCAGAAGAAAAGGGAAACGACGGCCCAGAAGAAGGTGCACAGGCCGACCACCAGGGAGGAATAGATCGTTCGCAGCATGACAACCGGTCGGTACGGGACGATGCCGGCACGCGGCCGGCGGAGTGGAAATAAACCGCCGGCGCGGCGGTGACGGCAGGCTGGCGGAACGAAACGCGAGAAGGAAATCTATAACGCGATGGGGCATGAAAAGGCAAAGGAAAAGATGCCAGGATACCGACGTTCCATCGCGATCGGTGGACCGGCTGTATCCGGGCGTCCAGGGCAGGCAAGCGCGGTAATGCGGAAAATAAGTTTCGGCGTGCCGCCGATCAATCGCTGACCGGCAGCCCTGCCGCCCGCCAGGCGTTCATCCCGCCGATGATGCTGTAGACGTGGGTCATGCCCCGTTCCTTCAAATGCGAGGCGCCGATGTTGGAGCGGTAGCCGGAGCCGCAGATGAGGCTGATGTGGGCGTCGGGCTCGGCGTCGCCGATGCCGCGCTCGATGAGTTCCGGCAGCGGCAGGTGTTCGGCGTTCCCGATGTGTCCCGCCCGCCATTCGTCGACGCGGCGGATGTCGATGACGCGGTGGTCGGGATAATTATCCAGCACCCGCCGCAGGCCGTGAACCGAGACCTGGGGCAGGAAGCCGGTATCGCGGCCGCCGAGGATCCATTCGGAAAGCCCGATGTGCGCGCCGGTGATGTGGTCGAAGCCGACGCGATGGAAGGCCGCCGCGGCGGCTTCGATCTGTTCCGTGTCGTTGGCGATGAGCACCAGGTCTTTACCGGTGTCGACGACGGAACCGAGCCAGGTGGGGGCGTTGGCCGACATGCCGATGTTGAGGCTGCCGGGGATGTGGGCGCCGCCGAAGGCGGAGCTTTCGCGCAGGTCGATGATCGCGATGCCGGGATCCCGGCGGGCGGCGTCGAGCTGTACCGCGGTGAGCGGATGGGGGGTCGGCAGATCGTCCAAAAGCTTTGCGCCGTGGCGGTTCATGGCGATGATGGTGTCGAAGTTGCGGGGTTTGGGCGGCCGTTCGCGGCGCATCAGTGCGGTGAATTTTACCTGGTCGAGCTGCAGGTAGGGGTTGACCTGGCGTTCGTACCCCAGGGTTGATGAGGGCTTGGCGCTCAGACCGCTGCCGCACAGGGAGCCGGCGCCGTGGGCCGGGTAGACCTCGATGTAGTCCTCGAAGCGGCCGAGCTGGTGGTGGAGGCTGTGGTAGAGGTGGGCGATCTGCTCTTCCAGCAGTTCCTGCCCGGCCAGGTCGGGACGGCCGACGCCGCCGACGAAGAGCAGGTCGCCGGTGAGCAGCAGTTGCGGGATGGTGCCGCGGGAAAGATCGGTGACCGCCAGGGAGATGGCGTGCGGGGTGTGTCCCGGGGTGCCCAGAACCTCGATGGCCACCGCGCCGATGGTGGTGCGATTGCCCGGGGAGAGCGGCGTGAAGGGGAACTCCACCGGGCTGCCGGCGCCCATGTTGATGTCGGCGCCGACGCGGTGGCGCAGCTCGTGGGCCCCGGAGACGTGGTCGGCGTGCACGTGGGTATCGACGACGGCGGTAATTTTCACCCCGTTGCGGCGTGCCGCTTCCAGGTAGCAGTCCACGTCACGGCGCGGGTCGATAACTACCGCCCGCCCGGCTTGCGGGCAGCCGATGAGGTACGAAAAACAACCCAGTCCTTCAACGGTGAACTGCTGGAACAGCATCGGGCGGCCTCCTGGCGATATGGTTATGGTGGTTGGCACTGGTGCGGCACATGTCCAGATGGTTTCGTAACAATTTCATCTTCATCCACACCTCCCACATACCGATGCGGCGGGCGCCGTGCCCGGCCCATGAGAAGGTGATTTTCTCGTCCCAGGCGCGGTCGGAGTCACGGTCGGAGATGACCAGGTGGGCCTCGGCGGCACCGCCACCATTTTCCGCACCGGGCCGGTGAAGGTCTGCTCGACAATGGGTGCCGATGTCGCGGAGCCGGCGCAAAAGCGAGATGCGGAAAAAATAAATCTGTCCCTTTTCCGTGTCCCATGTTACCCGTCCGGTAAAGCCAGGAATGGCCACATCACCCCCCCGGTGTCAAGGGGAAAAACGCACGATTTTTGTTGGATAACAATTTTCCGGGCCGCCGTTTTTTCAGTTGTATGTGACCATGAAATTGACTATGTTGTGCAAGGGGACTCGGAGCATGTGTCATCGGCAGTTCATTTTAATGACTGGGGGTACCATGGAAACGGTTAAAGCATCGGTATTCAAAGCAACCTGCCTTCGTCTGATGGAAAAGGTTCAGCGGACCGGTGAGCAGATTATTATTACCAAAAATGGCAAGCCTGTCAGCCGGTTGGTACCATATCGGGAAGTTCCGAAAACCATTTTCGGCCTTCATCGGGATAAAATCAGTAGCCGGGATGATCTGGTTTCCCCGGTCGAGGTTACCTGGGATGTCGAATCATGATCATGCTGGATACGCATGTGCTTGTCTGGCTGGACGAGGGGAGTTTCCGACTGGGCCCTGAATCTCGTAGCCTTATCGATCAGGCCTTGGCCTGTGGTCGGCTGACGGTCAGCGCCGTCAGCTTTTGGGAAATTGCCATGCTGGTAGAGAAAAAACGTCTGGAAATCAGGATGAACCTCCAGTCCTGGCGCATTGAGTTGCTTGAAAACGGCTTGAATGAGATCGGGCTAAATGGTTTCATTGCTATCCGTGCCGGAGCATTGACAAGTTTTCATGGTGATCCCGCTGATCGAATGATTGTCTCGTCTGCTTTGGAAAATTCGGCAACGTTAGTTACCGCTGACGAGAAAATTCTTGCCTGGTCAGGTCTTGCCGCCAAACATGACGCTTGCACCTGATTCTACCCACCGCCGCCGCACCCGCCGGTCGTAATCAACTTTTGATGGCTTCGCAACAACGCCATCTTCTTTGTCGCGCTGCAAACCGCATCCCGCTACATGCAAGATGGGCATGACTCTATCTCGAGCCGTTCCATTTCAAGCATGTCCGCGAAGTTCAGCTGATTTTGCCGGCGTTATTATCACCATTCCGCCGTTTCCAAAACCAGCAGTTTTTCATGCGTCGCCGGGAAAAGCTGCTTCGGGCTCCTTTTCCGCAGATCGTGCGTCAGGATGACGTAGTCACGGAAAGACATTTCGAGCGGCGGCGAGGTCACTAACTCCTCGCATTCTCTGACGCTGAAGCGATCAAGGTTGTTAGTGACCTGCCTGGATGTCCAGGCGGTCAGACAGAACACGTAAATGTTTCTGAACAGAGATATGATCGTGAAAGAACCGATGAGGGCGGGTGCGTTGGCCGTGATGAGGTCGAACATGTTGCGTCTCCTGTGTGTCCGTCAGCGGGGGTTGTTTTTCGTCGTGGTACCCGAATTGAGGCTGAAGATATCGATCATGCCCTCGGGCAACGGGCGACCGGCGGGGCGCAGCAGCGCCCGCAGAAACGGTTCCCTGGTGCCGCGAAACGTGGCGTACGGCATGGAAGGGAAGCGGTTTCCGGGTTCGGCGACAATGACGCCGCGGGTTTTGCCCAGCATTCTGAGCAGGCGATCGGCGACCGATGGCGCGGGAATTTTGATTGTCATGAGTTCCTCCTTCTTCGGTGCCGCGGTTGATTGACGATGATATGGTGCCGAAGCCCCCCCGGTGTCAAGGGGAACGCCCGCATTGTATCAGACCCTGAAGAACCTTGGTATACTGGAATGGTTGCCTCCTGAAATGCCATCTATAAATTACTGAAAAAATCTGTTAGAAAACCTTCCAGGCTATCTTCAAAAAGGTCGCATGCGGCTTCTATCGAACGTTTATGTGCACCTATATCCAGGCTATGTATATTATGCAGATAGGAGTCATCGGCAACATATTCATGCTGTTTAATGACATTTCCTGTGGCATGTTCAGTAAGACATAATTTGAGTGTATAATCGTTGTGTAGTTCATATTTTTTTGGCCCCAGTCCCAATGTCATTAAACTGACGCCTACACTTTTGCCAAGTTCATACACGGAATAGGCAGGAGCTGGTGTCGGTCCGAAACATAATTCGGCAATCAGACTGTATGTATGGTTGTCATTGTCCAATTGTGCACCGGCAGCACGCAAAGCACGTTCCAAGACAGGTTCAAATCGCTGTAAAATCTGCCGGGTACCAAGGTTTATTTCCATATCCGCTAAAATTATGCCGCTTTTTAATTCTCGCTCAGCATCATAGTCTTTCGTTTCAATTTCTTCCGGCTCCGGTCGCTGGCCTATGCTATGAACAAAGCCTTCCTTCCAATAGTGCTGTCGTATGCGATAGTTTATTTTGACTGTTTTTCCATCAATAACCGATCCGTTGCCAATTGCCAGTTGATTTTGGTCAACCTTGGGTATTGTGCTGCATCCGGTAATAAAAATTACGGTAATGATGAATATAGTGATTATTGTGCGATGATTCATTGCTTATTCCTCTTATGCTGAGTGTCCAGGCACGGTTATTATTGGTTGAACCAGTCAGGGACCGCGCTTACGGCGCCAAGGATTGGCAGCATATCCATTGTTCCGGTTGAGGTGGTCTCGAATAGTGAGACAGCCTGAATGATGAAATAAGCAACGCCCGAAAAAGTGTGTGCGGATGATCCGGCTCAGGCTG
>JAFGAM010000061.1 GCA_016933675.1 Candidatus Anaeroferrophillacea bacterium | reverse complement strand
GCGCGCACCGCATCCAGGCGGCCATCCGCAGCTATAACGGCAACTATTCCCGGACGTTCCCGGCCCTGGCCGACGTGGATACCAACACCGCGGCCCTGGGGCGGCCCCTGATGGTGCCCAACATGTCCATGGATACGGGTTATCGTCCGTCGCTGGTCTTGTTCAACCCGAGCACGGACAGCGTGATCGCGGACGTGCAGATCATCGGCAGCGACGGCAGCCAGGTAGGCGCGACCATCACCAAGACGGTGGCGGGTTATGGGATGACCGGGGTGACGGGGTTAAGGAACTATACCTACAGCAACGCCGATTTCTGGGTGACCGTGACCGGGGGCAGCGGTCGCTTGATCGTATCGGGGCAGAGCGCCAACAATGTGAGCAACGACCCGGCGGCGCACGTGGCGGTGCAGGCCGGGGCGGGCTATGCCAACTCGCCGGCGACGAGACTGATCTTTCCGGAGGTGAACTGGGCCTCGGCCTCGGGCGGCGGCGACTGGATATCGGAGGTGCACATCACCGACCTGAGCGGCGGTGCGGTGGTCACGGCATACTACAATACCGGCACGAGCCGGCGCGGGCCGTTCACCTTGTGGACGAACACAGGCGGGGCCAACCGCAGTGTGACTTTCAGCAACGTGCTTGAGACTATCGAAAGCCTGGATCCCGAAGCGTTCACCTACTACGGCACGGGCGGAGCCTTGGAACTCATCACCCAGGATGGCAGCCACCTGATCCAGGCGGCATCGAAGAGCTATAACGGCAACGTGACGCGGACGTTCCCCTCCTTCCGGGACATGGAGGCCAATACGGCGGCCTTGGGCCGGGAGCTGTTGATTCCGAACATCAACAACGACACGCAGTACCGGCCTTCGCTGGCGTTGTTCAACCCGACGCCCGACAGCGTGATTGTGGAGGTGCGCATCATCGGCAGCAACGGCAGCCAGGTCGGCTCGACCATCAACCTGACAGTGGCCGGCTACGAGATGGCCGGCGTGGCGGGGCTGAGGGACAACACCTACAGCAACGCCTTCGTCAAGAT
>JAFGAM010000060.1 GCA_016933675.1 Candidatus Anaeroferrophillacea bacterium | reverse complement strand
CGGTGACCGTGCCGTTGCCGCCGTTGAAGACCATCGCTCGGACGTCATTGCTGATGGAATTGGCGATCGTGCCGCTTAAGGTGAGCGAGCCGCCGTGGACTTTGATCATCGACGGTCCGCCGCCGTCGTCCAGATTGATGGCGCCGCTGAGGGTATTGTTGCCGGCGACGTTCTGGATCACCCCGGGACCGTCGTAGCGGAAGGGCGTGCTGCCGGAACCGGTGGTATAGAAGTTTTCGGCGATGTTCAAGCTGGCGGTCGAGCCATCCAGTTGCAGGATGCCGGTATTGTCGCCGGAATTGTACGAATAGACGTAGGTCGCTCCCACGGTGCTGCCGAAGGCCGTGTCGGACTTGGCGATCACCGTGCCATGCAGGATATAGGTGTTGCTGTCGTAAGTGTTATTCCCGGTGATGGTCACCACGAGATTGGGAACAGGCTCGCCGGAGCCGTATTTGATGCCGGTGCCGGTAGCCGTGCCGCTGATCGTGTTGGAGAGGGTGATGGCCTGGTCGGTGTTAAAATACAGCTTTCCGCCTTCCAGGACGAAGTCGCCCGTACCGGGCGAGCCGGTCTGATAATCGGAATGGCCGAAGGCCAGGATGCCGCCATTGATCGTGGTGGTGCCGCTGTAGGTGCAGTCGGCCGTCATCAGGAAATTGCCGCCGCCGTTCTTGACGATTCCGCCCGTGCCGCCGACGGGATCGAGCAGCGTCAGGCTTTCGCCCGAGTCGATGTCCACGGTCGTATCGGCGTTAAGCGTGACGTTTCCGGCCCAGAAGCACTTTCCTCCCAGATCGAAGACGGAGATGATCCCGCCGTTCGAGACGATCGGTTTCGTGATGCTGCCGGGGCCGGAATAGTCGGGGCCGATCTGATGGATTTTCAACTGCCCGGCGGCGCTGATGGTCACAGTCTTGGTCGGATCGCCCAATGGACTGCGGACGACGTTCAACGTGCCGGATTCGATGATGACGTTGCCGAGATTATCGACCGCCATGTCGTTAATCGAGAAATACGAGTTGGTGCCGGTGATCGCGGCCGTCATTTTGACGGTCAGGTCGTGCCCGTTGCCGGTAATCGTCTCGGCGCCGGGAGAGGAACCCTTCACGTCCATGCGGTAGGCGCCGCCGACGGTGGCGTCCCCGGTCAGCGTCAGGTTCCGCAGGGCGGTCGTTTGGGAGGCGCCGTTATTGACGATCGCCCCGGCGCCGCCGACGCCCGAGCCTTCCAGCATGATGTGTCGGTAGGTGAGATTCCTCCCGTTGTCATCCAGCGTGGCCCCGCTGCTGATGACGATCGGCCCGTTATCGTCCGGATCGCTGGTAAGTTCGCCCAACGACCGGGAATTGACGGGTTTCAGCGTGCCGCTGTCGATGTACACCGGGCCGCTGAAATCGGGATTCACGTTCGAGATCGTCAGCACGCCCGTCCCCTCCTGCTTCAATGTTCCGACCCCGGTAATCAGGTTGGGCACATCCACGTCGTCGCTGCGCTGAAAGATCACGGTGCCGTCCGCGCCGAGGTTGATCTCGCCGGAGAAGGTGTTCGTGCCGCTGCCGGCGACGGTCAACGTGCCGTCGGTGACGACGAGGTTGCCGCTGATGGAATTGTCGCCGCTGTTGGCGAAGGTCAACGCACCGCCGTTGACGAGGAGGTCGCCATCGACGGCGTTGCTGTTGCCGCCGCTAAAGGTCAATCCGCCGCCGTTAAGCGTGACGTCGTCGCCGAAGGCGTTGGCCCCGCTGCTGGAGACGGTGAAATTGCCGGCGCCGCTCTTCGTCAATCCCGTGCCGCAGGTAATCCCGCCGACGCCGGAGATCGTATAACTCTTGGTGGGATTATTCACCGTCAGCGAGCCGGGGGTCACGTCGGCCGTCAGGTTGATCGGCGAGGCGTTGGAACCCGTGTCGTTAAAAGTGACGTGATCCAGTTCGTAATACTGCTGCGATCCGCCGGCGTCCCAATTGTACGTGCCGACGACGTCCCAATCGTAATTGAAGGCGCCCGTCCAGGTCAGACTCAACGGGCTGCCGGATACGACGAGATTGACTTGTTGCGGGGTGGAGGTGCTGATGTTAAAGGACTGCCGGGTGGTGCCGCTGCCGACGCCGGTGAGATTAAAATCCGTTTCATCGCCGGTCAGGGTCCCATCGTAGTTGATCAAGGTGTAGGTGCCGGTGCCCAGGCTGCCTTCCGTCATCGTGACGTTCACATCGGTTTGGACGACGGTGCTGAGCGTCAGATTGCCGCCCACGATGTCGATCAGATCGTTGTCGCCGGCGGGGCTGCTGCTCAACTCGAACTGCAGGATGTCGCCGCCGACCAGGTCCAGATTGCCATTGATGGTCAACGTGCCCGTACTGTCGCCGGGGAGGATCTGGTTGTTGCCTACGGTGGTGACGTTGCCCAGCACGGTGCCGGCCCCGCCTAAGGTTTGCGATCCGGTCAGAGTAAAGCCGGCGGCGGTGACGTCGAAGAAGGAATCGACCTGCACGTCGATGCCGGCCGACGACGCAATCGACGCCGAGGCGCCCAGGGCCAGGGTGCCGCCGGAAATGGTCGTCAGGCCGTTGTAAGTATGGCCGGCGCCGTTGACCGTCCAGGTGCCGGCGCCGTCTTTCAGCAGGTTTAAAGTGCTGGTGGTATCGGGATTGAGCAGATTACCGTTGAGCACGCCGTTGCCCGTCCCGCGAAGTACGAGGTTGGTGTTGTCGGCCGCGGTGCGGTCTTCGGTCAAGTCGCCGCCGATCGTCAGCAGGTCGCCGAGTTCGGTGCCCGCCGACTCGACAATGGAATAATTTCCCGCGTGGCCGCTCTCGTAATAAATTGTCAACGGGCCGTTGAGCGTATTGCTGCCGCTTTGGTTGACGAGGTGCGGCAAGGCGAGTTCCTCGACCGGGCGCATCTCCATGCGGATCGGTTCGGCCAGGGTGACGTTGTTGGTCAGCACCAGCCGGCCGTCGTAGGGCAGGGAATCATCCTCGTGCACGCCGCTTTGAATGCGGGTGTCGTTGTCCGTGGTCCCCAGGGCCGTGTCCGTGGCGACGATGGCGGCGCCTGTATACACGTACGTAACGCCGGTATAGGTATTGTTTCCTTTGATAGTCACCTCGGCATCAGGGAGGGAAACGTCACTATATCCATAAAAGACTCCGCCGCCGGAGAGGGCGCCGCTGTCGCCGCCGATGTTGCCTTCCACGTCAAAGACCTGATTGCTGCGGAAGAGGAGGCGATAGGTGATGTCGAAGTTGCCCGGCCCGGGGGAACCGGTCGACGTGTCGGACCGGCCGAAGCTGACGTACCGGCCCGTGGTCGTGCCGCTGTACGAACAGTCGCCCATTAAGAGCAGGCTGCCCGAACTCGTCTGGTTGATCCCTCCCGTGCCGCTGATGTCGCCGTAGAGAGAAAGGCTTAAACCCGAGGGGATTTCTATTTCCGTATCGGCGTTGAGGGTGACGTCGCCGTACCAATGGTTTTTCCCGTCGCTGTTGAGGATTTTTCCGCCGTTGGAGACGATCTTTTTCGTCACGCTGCCGGCGGCAAAATAAGCGGGATCGATTTGATGGACCCGCAACTGCGCCCCGGAGGCAATGGTGACGGTCTTTGTCGGATCGCCCAGCGGACTGCGGACGAGGTTGAGCGTGCCGGATTCGATGTTGACGTTGCCGAGATTATCGACCGCCATGTCATTAATCGAGAAATACGAGTTGGTGCTGGTAATCGCGGCCGTCATTTTGATGGTCAGGTCGTGCCCGTTGCCGGTCAGCGTGTCGGCGCCGGGGGACGAGGCCTTCACGTCCATGCGGTAGGCTCCGCCGACGGCGGCGTCGCCGGTCAGCGTCAGGTTCCGCAAGGCGGTCGTCTGGGCGGCCGTGTTGTTGATAATCGCTCCCGTGCCGTCTACGCCGGAACCGGCAAAATAAATATGCTCGTAGGTCAGGTTCTTCCCGTTTTCGTCCAACGTGGCGCCGGCGGCAACTGTCGTGGTGGTGAGTGAGCCGGAATCGCCCAGGGCCTTGGCATGGCCGCAGACGAACTTCCCGGCGTTGATTACAACGTCGCCGCTGAAATCGTTGACGGTATTGACGGTAAGGGTTCCCTCGCCGTTTTTGGTGATTCCCGTGGTTCCCGTCAGATAGCCGGAACCGGTGGTGGAAAACGTGTAATAATAGCCCAAGCTGCTATTGACCGTCACCGAGGCGGGCGCTAAGGCGGCCGTCAGGTCGATGTCCGGGATGTAGGAGCCGGTGTCGTTAAAGGTGACATCGTCGCCGTCGTTATAAACAACATACGGCGGCCCGCCGCCGTTGTCCCAGTTGGCCGTGGTGTTGATGTCCCAATAATTGGTCCCCCAATCGCCTACCCAGGTCAGCGTGACGGCCGAAGCGGCGGGGCAAATCAAGCAGAGGGCCAACAGGCCCGCCAGCATGATGCCGAGGTCGTTTTTTCGTTGCATCATCGTATTCATTACTAACACCTCCGAAGTAACGAAAAGGATAAAAAGGGAATTTTCTGAACGTTCTCTATAGGACCGACGGGTGGTCGCGTTCACCAGCCGGCGGCTGACGACCGCCGCGAAATATTTGGTGCTTCTCGGCGGCGGTGAGCGCCCGGCTGTGTCGGATTGCCTAAGCCCCAGCGATCTCCTCGTCTCCCCCGCACCGCCTCCTCGTTCCTTGGGGAGAAAGGGTCCGGAGCAAAAAATCTGAGCGAGTTAATAATTCCCCCCGCCCCTCTCCTCAAGGGAGAAGGGTCGGGAGGAATCTTCTTTGGCGCCTTTACCGGAGGCGCTTCATGTATATCAACCCTCCCGCCGCGGCCAGCAACAGCAGGATCGCCGTCGATGGTTCGGGGACGTAATTGAGGTAAATGTCGCCCGCGTCCCCGCCGGCGCCGACCGAGGTGGTAAAGCTCCAGCCTTCGGGGACGACGCCGTAGCTGAGCGCGGCAAAATCCGTGTCGCCCGCGTTCGTCCCGGCATCGACGACCTTCCAACTGTGCGGGGTCAGCCAGAACGCATCGGGCGTTACATAGTCGGGCCGAAGCTCTTCGGCCAACAACTCGAAATTCAGGGTCAGTCCGGAGGACCCGCCGAGCGTCACGTTGCCGGTGACGACGGCCAAGTCGTAATCCGTGCCGGGAGTGCCCGGCGTAGCGTCGTCCGTTAGCGCGGCCAGTTCCCAGGTCATATCGGCGCCGGCCGAGAGGTCCAGGTCACCATCGACGGTCAGCGTGCCGGGGCTTTGTCCCGGCTCGATGCTGCTGCCGGCGGCAGCCACCACGTCGCCCACCAGGGTGCCGCTGCCCGAGAGGGTCTGCGTGCCGAGAAGCGTGTAGGGCGACAGGGCGGTGATGTCGATGATTCCCGTATCCCGCGGCGAGAGGCCGGACGACGTGCTGAGATCTGCTCCCGCGGCCAAGATCAAAGTCCCGTCGTTAGCGATCACGTTCCCGTTGAAGGTATTGGCGGAACCACTGAAGGTCCAGGTGCCGGCGCCCTTCTTAATGAGGTGGAAAGTGCTGCCCGTGTCGGGATTCAGCAGGTTGCCCGACAGCAGGCCGTTGCCGGCCCCCGTGAGTGCGAAATACCGGTTATAGCTAGAGTTTGCATCGGACACGTCGCCGCTGATGGTCAGGAAGTCGCCTCCCTCGGTGCCTTTCGATTCCACGGTGGCAAAGTTCCCGCCCGATTGAACGCTAATCGTGCCGGTCAACTGGTTGTTGCCGCTCTGGTTGACGATGTGGGGATTATCGGCGGCGTCGTCCCCCCGTGCCCCGAGGTTGAGCGGTTCGGCAATCGACCGTCCGCCCGGCAGGACCAATTGGCCGTTGTCCGTAGCATTCGAACCGCCGCCGATGGACGTGCCGCCGGTTGTCGATCCCAGGGCCGTATCCGAGCCGGCGATCACCTTGCCGTGATTAATAGCGGTATTGCGGTTGTACGTGTTGTTTCCGGAGACGGTGATTACAAAATCCGGAACGTCCTCGCCCGAGCCGTATTCGATTCCCGTCCCCGTGGAGACGCCGCTGATGTCGCCCGGCAACGAGCAGACCTCGTTGGTGTTGAAATTCATCCGGGCCTCCAACACGAAATCGCCAGAGCCCGGCGTGCCGGTCTGGTAACTGGAATGGCCAAAGGCTAGGATTCCGCTGTTGATCACCGTGGTCCCCGTGTACGTGCAATTGCCCGTGAAGAGGAGATTTCCCGCGCCATTCTTGACGATCCCGCCCGTGCCGACGACGGAATCGAACAGGGTCAGGCTCTCGCCCGAGTCGATGTTCACGGTCGTATCGGCGTTTAGAGTGACGGCACCGCCCCAGAAATTCTTTCCTCCCGCATCGGAGACGGTAATGTTCCCGCCGTTGGAAACGATGGGTTTCGTGATACTGCTGGGGCCGGTATAGTCGGGGCCGATCTGGTGGATCCTCAACTGCCCAAGGGCAGTGATGGTCACCGTCTTGGTCGGATCGCCCAACGGACTGCGGACGACGTTCAACGTGCCGGATTCGATGATGACGTCAGCGAGATCAACGACGTTCATGTCGTTGATCGAGAAATACGAGCTGACGCTGCTGATGGCGGCCGTCATCTTCACGGTCAGGTCGTGGCCGTTGCAGGTAAAGGTGTCCGCACCGGGGGCGGACGCCACCATGTCCATGCGGTTGGTGCCGCCGACGGTGGTATCGCCGATCAGAGTAACGTTGCGCAGCGCGTTGGTTTCGTCGCTGGCGAGGTTGATAATCGCCCCGTCGCCCTTCCCGTCGGAATCGCGGTCAATCCCCACGCCCTGGACGTAGATCGGCTCGTTGACGAGTTGCTGGGAGTTGATGTTCAACGTCCCGCCCGGACTGGCGTCCGTACCGCCGTTGATCGTGGTGGCGCCGGTCGTATCGCCCAGCGCCAGGGCGGTTCCTTTGGTCGTGAGCAAGCCTCCGTTGATCACCACGTTCCCGTTGAAGTTGTTTTGGCAACTATCGAGGGTCAAGGTCCCCGTGCCGTTCTTG
>JAFGAM010000059.1 GCA_016933675.1 Candidatus Anaeroferrophillacea bacterium | reverse complement strand
TACGACCGGGCACGAGAGCTGCATCCCGGTCTCCGGGCGCTCTACATGTCGGGCTACAGCGAGAACGAGATCTCCCGGCACGGGGTTCTGGAACCCGGGGTGTGCCTGCTTGCCAAGCCGTTTACGGTACGGTCGCTGACCGCCCGGGTGAACGAGGTTCTGGACGCGGGAGGTAGTGCCGGGGCGGCCGCGGGGGATGACTGATCGCCGCGGCTGCCGGATTTTCGGCGCCGGTACCGGGGGTGCCGCGCTGGGTGTACGTCAGCCCGCCGGCGGTGCGCATGGCACCGCCGGGCACCGGGACAGGTGAATGGAGGAGTGAATGGGGATGGCAAACGGAACCGGCCCGCGCCCCGCGGTTTCCCGGGCGGCATGGATCGCCCGGCAGCCCATTTTCGACGATCGCAAGCGTATCTACGCCTACGAGCTGCTCTTTCGTGACGGCGCCGCCGCCGGTTTCACCCCCGGTATGGACGGCGACCAGGCGACGGCGAAGGTGCTGGAAAACACCCTGCTGAATATCGGCATGGACGTCATCTCCGGCGACCGGAAGGCCTTCGTCAATTTCACCCGCAACCTGCTGCTCAAACGGGTGCCGCTGCTGCTGCCGCGGGAGAACGTGGTGGTGGAGATCCTCGAGGATGTAACCCCCGACGAGGAACTGCTGGCCGCCTGCCGGGAAATCGCCGCCGCCGGCTATCTGCTGGCGCTGGACGATTTCATCTGGATGCCGGAGCTGGAGCCGCTCATCGCGCTGGCCGGGATCATCAAGTTCGATTTCCGCCTCAGCACCATGGACGAGATCATCGAGTACCTGGCCCGGCTGCCATCCGGCTCCCCGCGTCGGCTGTTGGCGGAGAAGGTGGAGACCAATGAGGAGTTCGAGCAGGCCCGGGATCTCGGCTTTACCCTGTTTCAGGGCTACTTCTTCTGCCGGCCGGAAGTGGTCGAGGGGCGGGAGATTTCCTCCTCGCAGCTTACCCGGTTGCAGGTGATGGGCGAACTGGGGCGGGAAAGCTTCGATTTCGGCACGCTCGAACAGATCGTCTCCCATGATGTGAGTACGTCCTACAAGCTGTTGCGCTACATCAATTCACCGTTTTTCGCCAAGCCGAGCCCCATCACCTCCATCAGGCAGGCGCTGGTCTACATGGGCGAGCAGGAACTGCGGCGCTTCATGGCCCTGATGACCATCTCCAGTCTCGCCGCCGGCAAGCCCGGGGAGCTGATCACCATCTCCTGCATCCGGGGAAAATTCTGCGAACTCATCGGCGCCCTGCCCGCCTGCCGGGCCCGGCCGGCGGAGCTCTTCACCGTCGGCATGTTCTCGCTGCTGGACGCGATCATGGATCAGCCCATGAGCGCCATCATGGCGCAGCTGCCGCTGTCCGACGAACTGAAGGCGGCGCTTACCGAACACCGGGGAATGCTGGCCGGCTACCTGGCCCTGGTGATCGCCTGGGAGCTGGGCAAGTGGAACGCCGTCAGCCGCATCGCCGCCCGCCTGCACCTGGACGAGGCGGAGCTGCCGCCGCTGTTCGCCGAGGCCTGCCGCTGGGCCGACGCGGTCGCCGCGGTTTAGATGGCGATGAAGCCGTTACGAAGCCATCGTGCGTCAGCCGCCGAGGTACGCCTGGTGGATGAGCGGATCTGCCAGCAGCTCGGCCGAGGTGCCGGCACGGACGATGGCGCCGGTATCCATGAGGTAGCCGCGGTGGGCGAACTGCAGGGCGACGTGGGCGTTCTGCTCGATCAGCAGGATGGTCATGCCCGCCCGGTTGAGTTTCTTCAGGGCGCGGAACATGTCGTACATCAACAGCGGCGCCAGGCCCATCGAGGGTTCGTCGAGCATCAGGAAGGTGCAGCCGGACATCAGCGCCCGGCCTACCGCCAGCATCTGCTGCTCGCCGCCGCTCAACGATTCGCTGCGCTGGCGGCGCCGTTCGGCGAGGCGGGGAAAAAGATCGAAGACCCGGTCGTAATCCGCCGGCCGGCGGTCATCGTCCCGGCGGGCGTAGGTTGCCAGCTTGAGGTTCTCCTGCACCGTAAGGTTGCCGAAGATGTGGCGCCCCTCGGGCACCAGGGCGATGTGCAGCCGGCGGACGATGTCGTGGGGCTCGACGCCGACGATGCTTTGTCCCCGGTAACGGATGTCGCCCGCCGTCAGCCGCGGCGCCTCCGGCGGCGGCAACCGGGAGATGGTGTGCAGGGTGGTGGTCTTGCCGGCGCCGTTGGCGCCGATGAGGGTCACGATCTCGCCTTCGTCAACCTCCAGGCTGATGCCGTGCAGCGCCCGAATGCTGCCGTAGGCAACCTCCAGGTGGTCGATTTCCAGGAGTTTCACAGCTTGTCGTCTCCCAGGTAGGCGCGGATGACCTCGGGGTCGTTACGGATCTCTTCCGGCGTGCCCTCGGCGATAATGCGGCCGAAATCGATCACCGTGATCCGCGAGCAGAGGTTCATCACCACCTTCATCTGATGTTCGATCATCCAGATGGTCAACCGGAAGGTTTCGTGGATCCAGCGGATGAGGTCGATGAGTTCCACCACATCGCGGGAGGTCAGGCCGGCGGCGGGCTCATCCAGCAGCAGCAGCCGCGGCCGGGAGATCAGCGCCCGGGCGAGTTCCACCTTGCGCTGCACGCCGTAGGGCAGGTTTTTGGGCCGCTCGTACGCGGCCGCGGTCAGCTTGAAGGTTTCCAGCAGTTCCATTGCCTCGGCCTCGATCCCGTCCTCCCCGCGCCGGTAGCGCCCGCCGCGCCGGAAAACGTCGGTGATGCCGTAGCCCAGGCGGTGGTGACGGGCGAGGCGCAGGTTGTCGAGAACGGTCATGTCCTTCCACAGGCGGATGTTCTGGAAGGTGCGGGCGATGCCCCGGGCGGTCACCTGGTGCGGTTTGAGGCCGGCCAGCGGCCGGTCGAGGAAGCTGATGCTGCCGGCGGTGGGCTGGTAGAAGCCGCTCACGAGGTTGAAGACGGTGGTCTTGCCGGCGCCGTTGGGGCCGATAAGGGCCGTCAGCCCGCCGTCCGCCAGCCGGGTATTGAAACCCTCCAGCGCGCTCAGGCCGCTGAAATGCATTGTCAGGCCGTCGATGTGCAGCACCGTCATGGGAAAACCTTGACTCGATGAAACCCGTGGCGGCGGCAGGGGCGAAAAATTTTTCGCCCCTGCCGCCGCCGAAATCCGGCAAGAATGGCTGGCATCGTCCGGGCGACCGGCCGGTCGTCCCAACAAAACTCCAGCATTACTTGAATCGGTGCAGTTTCTTCAGCCGCGGAAAGATGTCGGTCAGCTCGCGGTTGCCCATGATCCCCTCGGGACGGAACTGCATGAGGATGATCAGCAGCAGCGGGATGACGATCCACTTGATGATCTGCAGCGGTCTGAGCGCCTCCAGCAGCAGGGTGAAGAGGATCGCCGAGAGTACCGCGCCGCTGATGGAGCCCATGCCGCCGAGATAGACCATCACCATCGCCTCGGTGGATTTGAGGATGTCGAAGGACTTGGGGTTGACGTAGCCGATGACGTGGGCGTAGAGGCCGCCGGCGATGCCCGCCAGCCCCGATGACAGCATGAAGGCCACCAGCTTTATCCGGTTGGTGTTCACCCCCATCATCTCCGCCGCCACCTCGTCCTGCTGGATGGCGATGATCCCCTTGCCGTAGGTCGACGACACGAAGCGCCGGATGGCGATCAGCGACAGGATGGTGAAGGTAAAGACCCAGAGCACCATCCAGGGGATTTCCGCCACCTCCTCCATGGCGAAGATCACCCGTTTCATCCCCATGAAGCCCCGGGCGCCGCCGATGGTGTCGATGTTGATCACCGTGGTGATGATGATGTAGTTGGCGGCGATGGTGATGATCGCCAGGTAGTCGCCCCGGGTGCGGAAGGACGGCAGGGCCACCAGCAGCCCGGCGACGGCGGCGGCGGCGCCGCCGGCCAAAAGCGCCAGCGGGAACCCCAGGGGGGCAAGCTGCGGCGGCAGGAGCGGCGGTCCGAAAACCCGGTCGGAGGTGAACAGGGCGACGGTGATTACCGATGAGACGTAGGCGCCGACGGCGACAAACCCGGCATGGCCGCAGGAAAACTCGCCCATGTGGCCGTTCACCAGATTGAGACTCGAGGATATGATGATGTTGATGCCGATGAACAGGATGATGGTCTGGATGTAGAGGTCGATGACCTCGAAGTACGCCAGCGCCATGATGCCCGCCAGCAGGGCGGCGAGCAGCAGGGGCAGGGTGAGTCGCTGACGCGGTGGTATCCTGGTTGTCGGCATGGCGGTCTCAGACCTTGGTGGTCTTGGGCACCCCGAAGAGGCCCGTGGGCCGCAGCGTCAGGATGATCAACAGGATGGTGAAGGCGAACAGGTCACGGTAGGTGGAAGGGAAGAAGGCCACCACCATGATCTCGACGAAGCCGAGGATGAAGCCGCCGGCGAAGGCGCCGCGGATGTCGCCGATGCCGCCGACCACCGCGGCGATGAATGCCTTCCAGCCGATGGACAGACCCATGTAGGGGTCGAGGATCGGGTACGACAGGGCGAAGAGGATGCCCGCCAGCCCGGCCATCGAGGAGCCCAGCACGAAGGTGAAGACGATCACCGTGTCGATGGGGATGCCCATCAGCGGTACCGCGAACTTGTCGTAGGAGATCGCCCGCATGGCCATGCCCATGCGGGTTTTGGTGACGATCAGGTGCAGTCCGACGAACACCAGGACGGCGGTGAGGATGACCGCGATCTTGAGGTTGGTGACGCTGACGCCGCCGGCGGTGTAAATCACCTTGTCCACCAGTTCGGGAAACTTCTTGCGGCTGGCGCCCAGCAGCGCCAGGTTGCCGTTCTCCAGGATCAGGCCGCACATCAGCGCGGTGATGACGACGTAGAGCCGATGCGCTCCCTTGCGCCGCAGCGGCCGGTAGGCGATGCGCTCCAGGGTCACCCCCACCAGGGCGGTGAGGATCATCGTCAGCGGCACGGTGAGGGCGAGCACCAGCGGCCCGGGCAGGGCGACCGGAAAGAGGTCGTAGTGGCCGAGAAAAAGGGTGGCGACGAAGAAGGCGATGTAGCTGCCCACCATGACGATGTCGCCGTGGGCGAAGTTGATCAGCAGCAGGACGCCGTAGACCAGGGTGTAGCCCAACGCAATGAGGGAGTAGAAACTCCCCCATTGCATGGCGTTGATGAGGTTCTGGAGCAGGGTATCGAACATCGGTTTCCGTTCGGGCGCCCGGGGCGGCGCTCAGGCGGCCGCCGCCGGTCGGCGCGATGGGTTCCGGTTCAGGGGCAGACCGACTTGGTGAAGACGAATTCGCCGGTGTCGCTGATGCGTACCACCACCGCGCACTTGATCGGGTCGCCCTGGTCGTTGAAGCGCATCTTGCCGGTGACGCCGTCGAATTCGGGGATGCCCGCCAGGGCGTCGCGGATTGCGGTGCGGTCGTTACGCACCTTGCCGGTCAGGCTGCCGTGGTTCTGGATCGCGGCGAGCACCAGGCGGACGGCGTCCCAGGTGAGGGCGGCGACATCGTCGGGGACGTAGCCGTAGGTCTTCCGGTAGCGGTCGATGAACTCCCGGGTGGCGCCGGTGGCGCCGGCGGCGGCGTAGTGGGTCGAGAAATAGTGGCCCTTGCAGTCATCGCCACAGAGATTCATGAGCTCGGCCGACCCCCAGGCGTCGGAGCCCATGAACGGCCCCTTCCAGCCGAGATCGTGGGCCTGCTTCACCGCCAGGGCGACCTCGTTGTAGTTGTTGGGCAGGAAGATGAAATCCGGCTTGGCGGCGATGATCCGGGTGAGCTGGGCGCTGAAATCCTGGTCCTTGTCACCGTAGCTCTCGAAGGCGAGTACCGTGCCGCTGCCGTTCTTCGTCTCGAAATCGTCACGGAAGATCTCCGCCAGCCCCTTGCTGTAGTCGTTCGCCAGGGCGTAGAGTACCGCCGCGGTCTTGGCGCCGAACTGCGCCATGGCGAAATCCACCGCCACCGGACCCTGGAAGGGGTCGAGAAACGCCGCCCGGAAGACCCAGGGGCGGTCTCTGGTGGTGTCGGGGTTGGTGGACCACGGCGAGATCATCGGGGTCTCGTTGATATCGCAGATCTCGCCTGCCGGCACCGCCTGCTTGCTGGAGTTGGGGCCGATGATCGCCAGCACCTTGTTGCGGTCGATGAGCTTCTGCGCCACCGCCACCGCCGACTCGGCCTTCGACTCGTTATCCTCGTAGATGAACTCGAGCGGGTAGCGCTGATCGCCCACCTGCAGACCGCCGGCGCCGTTGATCTCCCTTTTCAGCATCTCGGCGGCGAATTTCGATGCCTCGCCGACCTTGGGGATCTCGCCGGTAAGGGGGATGTTGAAACCGATGCGGATGGTGTTGTCCTTCGCCGCCGCCGGGACCGTCGTCAGCACGACGGCAAGGATCAGGAATGTCGCCAGGGTACGCATCTTCATGGTCGTGAGCTCCTTTGGGGACTGCTGCATGACGGTTGCGGCGGCACCGGAGGTGCCGGTATGCCGCCCTTGATGCCGGTCGCGGGTCGGCGGTCGCCGCCGCCGCCGGATACCCGTTGCTCTGCCCTATCAAATTGAGTGATCATCGTCAAGCTGTTTTGGCTGATAAAACATAGGGTTTTCGAGGTGTATCATAGCGCTTGCGGTTTTCCCGTACTTTTGCTATTTTTTTCACGCTAACGGTGTTTTTTTAAGCTGAAACGTCGTCACTGCCAACCTCCGGCAAAACGGGATGGCACCGTAGTACGGGCGACCGACCGGTCGCCCCTCCGGATTCGCGGCTTTTCCTTGACCGAGGGGTGTACATGGGGGTACGTCCAATGACGCGGCCCGCAGTGCCTGCCGGCGGGCGAAGGCACCGGCAGGCAACGAAGAGGATGCAGTTGTTACGAAATCACCTTTTTCACGGCGGAGAATGACATCCATGGCCACCTACCGTGTTCTGGTTACCGACAACCTGGCTCCTGAAGGCATCGCCATCCTCGAAAACGATGCGGAGATCAGTGTCGATGTCCGTCCCGGCATTCCGCGGGACGACCTCGCCCGCTGTATCGGTGACTACGATGCCATCGTCACCCGCAGCGGCACCTCCATCACCGCCGCCCTGCTGGAGAATTCCGGGCGGCTGAAGATCATCGGCCGCGCCGGCGTCGGTCTCGACAACATCGACATCGAAGCCGCCAGCCTCAAGGGCGTCATCGTCATGAACGCCCCGACCGGTAATACCATCGCCGCCACCGAGCTGGCCCTGGGGATGATGCTGGCGGCGGCGCGCAAGATCCCCGCCGCCAATGCCTCCCTCAAACGCGAGGAGTGGAACCGCAAGCAGTTTCTCGGCATGCAGCTCTACGGCAAGACCCTGGGGATTGTCGGTCTCGGCCGCATCGGCGGCAGCGTCGCCGTCCGTGCCAAGGGGCTGGGGATGAAGCCCATCGCCTACGACCCTTATGTCCGCGCCTCCAAGGCCGAGCATCTCGGGGTGGAACTGTGCGATCGTCTCGACGACCTGCTGGCCGCCTGCGACGTGCTCACCGTCCATACCCCGATGACCCCGGAAACCGAGAACCTCATCGGTGCCCGCGAGCTTGCCCTGATGAAGGACGGGGTGGTGATCGTCAACTGCGCCCGCGGCGGCATCATTAACGAGGACGCCCTCTACGAGGCGGCGAAAAGCGGCAAGGTCTTCGCCGCCGGGGTCGACGTCTTTGGCAGCGAGCCGCCGGGACACCACCGGCTGCTGGAGCTGGACAATGTTTTCGTCACCCCCCACATCGGTGCCAACACCGTCGAGGGTCAGAAAGGGGTGGCGGTGATCATCGCCGAGCAGGTGATCAACGCCCTCAAGGGACGGGCCTACGAGAATGCCGTCAACATCCCCTTCATGCGTTCCCAGCTGCCCGCCGAGATGCAGCTCTACTTCGACCTCGCCACCGCCATGGGCCGGCTCGCCGCCCAGGTGACCAAGGGGCGGCCCGAAGCCCTCGAATTCACCATGGTCGGCGCCACGTTCAAGGAGGATTTCGGCGAGCGGGTGTTCGACATCCCCTTCAGTTATCAGCCCTTCACCGTCGCCGCCCTCAAGGGTTTTCTCGAACTCACCGTCAAGGAGACGGTGACCTACATCAATGCCGCCTACCTGGCCCGGGAACGCGACCTGGCGGTGCGGGAGACCAAGTCGTCGAGCTATGATCGCTTCAACGATCTCCTGCTCCTGCGGGTGAAGACCGATACGGAAGAACATCTGCTCGGTGGCACCGTCTTCTCCGACGGTGTCGGCCGGGTGCTGTTCCTCGACCAGTTCCACCTCGAGATGGTGGCTGCCGGCAGCTACCTCTACTTCAAGAACATCGACAAGCCGGGTATCGTCGGCCGGGTGGGCACGGTGCTGGGCGACAACGCCATCAACATCGCCGGCTTCAACCTCTCCCGGGTGTTGGGCGGCAAGGCGGTATCCTTCGTTTCCCTCGACAACGACGTGCCCTCCCGGGTGCTGGACGAGCTGCTGGCCGTCGACGGCCTGCTCGAGGCCCGGGTGGTGCGGCTCTAGCAGGCGCTGCAGGCCGGGTCATTCGCCGCCGGGTAATGCAGCTTTGCCCGGATTTCATCCGCCGTGCATCCTGCATGGTCGGGTGCCTCCGGTTTTCATGGGCAATGAGGCGTCGGGAGCGGGTTTGTCAGGTTGCAACGCCGGCGCGGATGGAATCCGACGTGCGTGTCGAACATCCCCGCGCCGTCCCGTTCCGGCAGGAGAGAGGGCCTTTCAGACATGGATCGCGAGGAGCTGTACCGCAAAATCTATGCCCGGATCGAGGAACTGCCGACCCTGCCGCCGGTGGTGCCGCGGCTGCTGCGGCTGCTGGACGATCCCCGGGCCAGCGCCGGCGATGTCGGCGCCGTTATCTCCCGCGACCCGGCGCTGACCGCCAAGGTGCTCAAGGTAGCCAATTCGGCCTACTACGGTTTCTCCAGTCGCATCGACGACGTCAAGCATGCCATTGCCCTGCTGGGCTTCAACATGATCCGCTCCCTGGCCATCTCCATCGGCATCATCGGTGCCGTTCCCGCCGGCCGCGGCGCGAGCCATTTTTCCCATTCCCGGCTCTGGTATCACAGCCTCGCGGTGGCCACCGCCATGCAGGACCTGGCCGAGCGCACCGGCCGCGGCGCCGATGCTCCCTACCTGTTCATCGTCGGTTTGCTGCACGACATCGGCAAGCTGGTGCTGGATCTCTTCTTCCCCGAACAGTTTGCCGCGGTGCTGGAGATGGCGGCGGCCGATCCGGAACTGAAGCTCCACGTGGTGGAGCGCCGGCTCATCGGCATCGACCACTGCGAGGTCAGCGCCATGCTGCTCAAACGCTGGAAGTTTCCCGCCCGGATAATCGGCCCCATTGCCGAACTGCATCACGGTGCCCGGTCGCCGGAAACCCGTCCCGAGGATGTGACCCTGCTGAAGGTGGCGAACATCGTCGCCCAGGAGGCCGCCGGCGGCGAAGGCAACCCGGAGCCCAACGAGCTTACCCCCGCCGACCTTGAACTGCTGGGTCTTGCCCCCGCTGACCGCGATGCGGTACGGGCCGATCTGGTCGCCGGCGCCGAGCAGTTGCGGGCCGTGCTCACCGCGGTGGATTGAGGGTTTTATCCCCCCGTGATGCGCGGAAATCCTCCAGCCAGGCGACATCATAGGGTTGCAGGGTGATGCTGATGGTGCCGTCCTCGGCGAGCCACTCCATGCCGCTGACGGCGTCGAACCAGTGGCGTTCGAAGACGCAGAGATCATCGAAGCAGAGTGCCGCGAAGGGGATCTCCAGGTGGACGGTGCGGTCGGTGACGTTGATCAGGGAGAGAATCTGTTCGTCGCGGGCGGGAGACTGCCGTAAAACGGCGAAGACCTCCGGCCCGAGGTCGACGACGTGCTGGGGTCCGTTGGGGTGGAAGGCGCGTTTGCGCACCCGGATGGCCAGCAGCCGCCCCAGTTCCCGGGCGATGCGGGAGATCTTCGAGAACGGGTCGGACAGCGCCTCGGTGAAGGCGGCACCGTCGATCACCGTGCGGTTGATGTCCCGTTTCGAATCGGTCTTAAGCACCGTCGCGATGTCGTTGCGGGTGCCGATGAGGCTGTGGAGGTAGATGCCGGGTACCCCGGCGAGCACCAGGGCGATGCAGCGCGAGGCGACGAAGCGCTTGACCTGGAACGCGACGTCGTCGCCGGCATTCTCCGGGTTGAGGGCGCTGAACCAGGTGATGTTGGCCTCGTAGGGTTCTTCGCCGCCGTCGGGTGCGGTGCGGCAGGAGATGAAGCCGCCGTTGGCGATGGTCCGGTCGACGATGAGCTGCAGCTGTTCCCGGTCGAGGATGTTTGCTACCGCCATCAGCCCGATGCCGTCGTGGGAGTCGAGGAAATTGAAAAAGGTGGTGCAGGCTGACGGTGTTTTCAGCTCCGCGGCCCAGCGTGAGAGGGCGCCGGCATCGCCGCTGTAGAAGGTATAGAGTACCAGCGGCGGCAGGGCGAAGTTGTAGACCATCTGGGCCTCGTTGCGGCCGTCGCCGAAATAGGAGATGTTTTCCTCGTGGGGGACGTTGGTCTCGGTGATGATCGCCACCTCCGGGGCGACGGCGTCGAGGACGTCCCGGAACAGCCGGACGATCTCATGGGTCTGTTCCAGGTGGACGCAGCGGGTGCCCGGTTCGGCCCACAGGAAGGTCACCGCGTCGAGGCGGATGATGGATGCCCCGTGGCGGACGTAGAGCAGCAGCACCTCCAGCACCCGGAGCAGCACCTTCGGGTTCTTGTAATTGAGGTCGAGCTGGTCGGCGGAAAAGGTCGCCCAGACGTATTTCGGGCCGGTGATGGTATGGAATTTCACCAGGACGTCAGAGGTTCGCGGGCGGAAGATCAGCCGCCGCTGGTCGGCGGTCAGCTCGTCGGGATGAGCGAAGGTGATGAAGAAATCGCCGTAGTAGGGGTTGCCGTCGAGAAACTCCTGGAACCAGCGGCTGCGGGAGGAGACATGGTTTACCACCCCGTCGAACATCAGCCGATAGCGTGGCGCCAGGCGATCGATGTCGTCCCAGGTGCCGAGCTTCGGATCGACGGTGGTGAAATCGGTGACCGAGAAACCGCGGTCGGAGGAGTAGGGGAAAAACGGCAGGATGTGTATCGTGTTGATGGTACCTTCCAGGTAGGTGTCGCAGAAGGCCGCCAGGGTGGCCAGCGGCGAGGTTTCGTCGCCGCGCAGCAGGTCGCCGTAGGTGATGAGGATGATATCCTCTTCGCTGAACCGGGTCGCGGGGTCGAAGGCGCCGCCGGCGGCGGCCGCCGCCGGCGCCTTGTGGGCGGCGAATACCTGGACGATGCGCTCGAAATCGGGAAAGCGGCGGACGGCGGTTTCCCGGCCGTACAGAAAGGTCAGGCGATCCAGCAGCCGGCGGCGCTGGGCGGCGGTGAAGGTGAACCGCGGCCGGGTGTAGTCCGGCTGGCGCAGATAGGCCGGGGACGGCGATTTTCGCTCGGTGGTCATGTCGGGCGTCCTGGGGGGTGGGCGGCCGCGGCCGGCGGCCGCCGCGTTGATTGATGACGGTTTGGTCGCCGCCTGTCGCCGCCGGCTTCGCGACTACCCCGTCGGTTTCGCTGTCTGTCGGGGCGTGACCGCGCCCGGGCCGGCGCGGCCCCCGGGCCGTTCGCCGCCAGGCGGTGCCGCATTCCTCCGGTCGGAGCGGGCGGGGTCGAGAAACCCGGGTGGTTTGCGGTGGCGGCCCTGTAACCGCCTTCGACCGGCGGCGGAAAAGCTGAAGGGCGGAGTGGTGTTCTCCCCCCTTGCCCGAAGCGCGTTCGCGATGGTATGGCGTGGAAGTGTAAAGGAAACGGCCCGACCGGCCGAAGGCATGGCAACGGGCGGGAATCATCTGACTCCCGGCGCCTGAATTCTGCAATTTAAAACTATGGCGAACAGACGCAGACATTCCGGTGTGGTTTCGCGGCGCCGCCGTTCATGGCGGCGGCTTGCCGGCCTGGTGGTTCTGCCGGTGCTGGCGGGCTGGGCGGTGCTGGCAGTGAGCGCCGCCTTCCTCGCCGCGCCTGCCGCCCCGGACATCCCTCCCGAGTCGGGGCCGGCGGTGGCCGGGGACGCCCACGGTCCGACCGATATGACGCGCTCCGGTGCCGTGACCCCGGCCGGGGAGTCCGCTCCGGCGCCGGTGGCGGTCGCCGCGGTGCCGGAGCCGGTGACCGAAATCACCGTCGCCATCCGCCGCGGCGATACCGCCTCCACCCTGCTGGCGGGCTACCTGAAGCCGGCGGAAATTCAAGCCCTGGCCCGGGCCTGTGCGCCCCTTTTTCCCCTCGACCGGCTGCGGCCCGGACGACCGCTGACCCTGCGGGTGAGCGCCGGCCGGCTTGCGGGGCTCTGCTACGAGATTGACGACGAGCGCTGTCTGCGGGTATCCTTCGCCGGTGGCGAACCCCTCGCCGCCCTGGTGCCCATTCCCCACGATACGGTGAGCGTGGTGGTCGACGGCCGCATCGAAACCAATCTCTACGCCGCCGTTGCCGCCGCCGGCGAACGTCTAGAGCTTGCCGTCCGGCTGGCGGAGATCTTCGCCTGGGAGATCGATTTCGTCCATGACCTCCGGGTCGGCGACCGCTTCTCGGTGCTGGTGCAAAAGCGCTTCCGCGACGGCCTCTTTTTCGACTACGGGCCCGTCGAGGCGGCCGGATTCACCGTCGGTGGCCGCACCCGGGTCGCCGTGCGTCACCTGAGCCCCGACGGGGAGACGGGATATTTCACTCCGGCGGGCGAGAATCTGCGTCGGGCCTTCCTCAAGGCGCCGCTGGATTTCACCCGCATCTCCTCGGGCTATACCGCCCGCCGGCTGCATCCCATCCGCAAGGTCTGGCTGCCCCACTACGGCATCGACTACGCCGCGCCGACGGGAACGCCGGTGAAGGCCGTCGGCGACGGTACCGTGGAGCGCGTCACCCGCGACCGCCACGCGGGCAAATACATCGTCATCCGCCACCCCAACGGCTATCAGAGCTACTATCTGCATCTCAGCCGGTGGGCCCGCGGCCTGCGGTCCGGGGCCCGGGTGCGCCAGGGCCAGGTGATCGGCTATGTCGGCAGTACCGGCATGTCCACCGGACCCCACCTGGATTTCCGCTTGAAGAAGGACGGCCTCTACGTCAACCCGCTGCGGGTGGAGTCCCCCCGCGCCCGGCGCCTGGCGGCCGGGCGGATGCCCGAGTTCAACCGCCGGGTTCATGTCTGTCTGGCGCTGCTGCCCCGCTGGGTCGTGCAGGACGGTGGTGCGGCCCTCTTCGCCGCCCGTACGGCACCCTGATCCGCTCCGCCTGGTCGCGTGCCGGCGCCCGGTGCCGGGGATGAGCCGGCACTCCGGGGTTTTCCCCGTAGCGCCGTTCTCCCGGAAGATAAATGGATTCCTTCAGTTTTGGCACGAATTGCCGATTGTATAATTCATCGATTTTTCGCCCCCGGTTGGCGGTCGCCGGGGTTTCATCATGATGCGAGGAGTGAGCCCATGAAGCAATGGTTTCGCCGGCTCCGGCTGGATTACAAGGTGTTGCTGGGAACCTCGATTCCCGCGGGTATGCTTGCGGTCGTGGCCATCCGGATGTGGCTGCTGTGCGACGGTATGTACAGGTCGTTGCAGGGCGTCGAGGGGCTGGACGGGGCCCGGTTGACGGTCATGGCGGAACTCCTTCGCGGTGGCCGGGTGACCGTCGCCGGGCTCGCCGTAACGGGGATCGTCGGGGGGTATGTGGTCAGCTGGCTCGTTGCCGGCAGCATCTCCCGGCCGCTGCGTGCGGGGATTCGACGGCTGCGGCAGAATTCAGACCAGATTACCGCGGCGGCGGAACACATCTCCGCCACCGGTCAGGAGGTGGCCGATGGTGCCGGCAATCAGGCGTCGGCGATCGAGGAAACCGCCGCCTCCCTCGAGGAGATGAACTCCATGACCCGGCGGAACGCCGAGAACGCCGCCGCCGGCAGCGGCATGGTGGAGGAGATCGCCGCCGCCTTCGAAAGCATGAAGCAATCCCTGTCCGAGCTCAACCAGGCGATGAGTGACGTCAACAGTGCCAGTGATCAGACCTCGAAGATTATCAAAACCATCGACGAGATCGCCTTCCAGACCAACCTGCTGGCGCTCAACGCCGCGGTGGAGGCGGCGCGTGCCGGGGAGGCCGGAGCCGGCTTCGCGGTGGTGGCCGAAGAGGTGCGACACCTGGCCCTGCGGTCGGCCGAGGCGGCGAAGAATACCTCGGTACTCATCGCGGATACGGTGGGCAAGGCCAGACGCGGCGGCGACCTGGTTTCCCGGGTGGTCGCGGTGTTTGCCGAGATCGCCGGCAATATCCAGCGGGTGCGGCAGCTTACCGGCGAGATCTCGGTGGCCTCGAAGGAGCAGGCCGGCGGGATCGAACAGATCAGTACCGCCGTCGGGGCGGTGGACAAGGTGACCCAGCACAACGCCGCCACCGCCGAGGACTTCGCTGCCCGGGCCCGGGAGATGGATGCATATGCCCGTGAACTCAAGGCGGTGATTGAATATCTGATCCGTGGCGGCGATGCCGTCGGCGGCGGTCCGGGTTCCGCGGCGCCGGGTGGGCCGGCGGTTTTGTCGGCCGCTCCCCGCTCCCTGCCGGCACGGTCGCGGTCCGTGGCTTTCCGGGCGCTGCCGGACCGCGGCGGGGATAACGGGCGCCGGGAACTGCCCGCCCGCCGTGGGTGATCCGCGCGCCCGCGGCAAAGGTGACGCGGGTTGATGCCGGCGGTCGGCGACCAACTGACCCTGACCGTCGAAGCCCTGGTCTGGGGCGGTCACGGCCTGGCGCGCCACGACGGTCTGGTCCTGTTCATTCCCCGGGTGTTGCCGGGTGAAACCGTCCGCGTCCGGGTGGTGGAGCGCAAACGCCGCTATGCCCGGGCGGAACTGCTGGAAATCACGTCTTCGGCGTCCGGACGCCGCGAGCCTCCCTGCCTGTTTTTTGCCGCCGGCTGCGGCGGCTGTTCCTGGCTCCATATCGACGACGAAACCCAGCGGTACTGGAAGGGGCGGCTGGTGGCCGAGGGCCTGCGCCGGGTGTTGCCGGACGGTGCCGGCGATATCCTGCAAGAACTTATCCCGCCGCCTGCCGCCGCCGGGTATCGCAACCAGGCGACGGTACGCTGCGGTGCGGCCGCCGGCGGCGGCGAGATGGGTTTTCTCGCCCCGGGTTCCCACCGGATTGTCGATGTGTACGGCCGGCCGGCGGGGGCCTGCCTGGTCCAGGAGGCGGCCAACAACCGGTTTCTCGGCTGGCTGGCGCGCCGCCCCGGTCCCGGGCCGTCGACGAAGGTGGAGGTGCGTGCCGGTTTTGCCGCGCCCGATTGCGGTGAACCGGCGGTGACCGTGGTCGGAATGTCCGGGATGCCGCCGGCGGGGGGGCCGCTGCCGGTGCGCCGGGAGATCTTTCTGCCGGTCGCCGGCCGGGTGTACCGGGTTTCCGCCGCGGCCTTCTTTCAGACGTGTACCCGCCAGGCCGAACGCCTGGTGGCGGTGGTCGACCGGCTGGTGCGGGGGCCGCGGGAGGGTTCCGGCCTGCTGGTCGATCTCTATGCCGGCGGTGGTCTCTTCAGCCTGCCGCTGGCGCCGCGTTGTAAGCGTGTGCTGGCGGTGGAGGGCAACCCCGCGGCGGTGGACGACGGCCGCTGGAACACCCGCCGGGCGGGCCTCGACGGGCGGATCTCCTGGCAGTGCGGTGACGCGGCGCGGGGGTTCGCCATGAGCGCCGCCGCGATGCGGCCGGCAACGGTCGTTCTCGATCCGCCCCGCACCGGCTGTGCCCCGGACCTGATTGCGCGCCTGGCCGCCTGCCGGGTGCCGGAAATTGTCTACGTATCCTGTGATGTTCCCACCCTCGCCCGGGA
Organism: Candidatus Anaeroferrophillacea bacterium; assembly: GCA_016933675.1. Lineage (GTDB taxonomy): Bacteria > Desulfobacterota > Anaeroferrophillalia > Anaeroferrophillales > Anaeroferrophillaceae > JAFGAM01. The sequence goes on along the minus strand of JAFGAM010000059.1, from coordinate 2,086 downwards.
TCTCGAACGGCTCGCCGGGGCCGGCTACCGGCCGACGGCGGTGCAGCCGGTGGATATGTTTCCCCACACCCCTCATGTCGAGTGCGTCGTCCGGCTGGAATTGCCGCAACCGCCCGTTCGCCGGCCGGTCGCAATGATGTCCGGCCGGTCGTAAGGATGTCCGGCCGGTCGTTGTGGCCCCGCCGGCGGCCGGAACTGCCGCCGTTTCGCCGCCGCGGCTGCCCGCTGCCGGCAGGCGTTGATAGGCGGTCGACATTTGCCCGGTTTTCTGGCACAATCATGATGGTTTCGTAACCACTACACGGACAGCCCTCAATGCCGCAGCCCATCCCCGGCTTCGCAAAGGTGAAGACGATGAAATTTCGTGGTGTGATCGTTGTGTTGTTGCTGTGCTTCACGGCGGCCGTTTTGTTCCTTCGGTCGGCTTCCGGTCTGGCGGCGGCGGTCGAATCCCATTGCTACGAGGAGGCGACCGGCGCCGAGCGGCATATCTTTGCGTGGCGGCTGACCGTCGGCGAACAGGCGGTGATCACCTCGACGGAGGAGAACAAGCGGTTCCGCAACGTCTGCGACCTCTCGGGCGTAACCCGGGGATGGGAGATGCAGCAAGGCGGCCATACGGATGTGCAGGCGCGGCGTGAAGGCAACGTCATCGTGTTGTCCGGTACCTGCGAGGGGGTGGCGCTGGACCGGCGCCTCCCGGTAGACGATGCGCCGTGGTTGCAGCCGCTTTCATATTCCTTCCGTTCTTTCATCGCCGGGGAGGATGACGAGATCGAGTTCTGGACCATTCGGCCCGACAAGCTGAAGGCGGTCAAGATGAAGGCTGAACGTCGGGAGATCGAGTCCCTCATGGTGGATGGCCGGCCGGTGGCGGCCCGCAAGGTGCGCATTTCCCTGACCGGGCTCATGGGGCGCCTGTGGGCCGGGTATTACTGGTTCCGCTGCGAGGACGGGCTTTTTCTGCGCTATGAGGGGGTGCACGGGCCGCCGGGAACCCCGAAGACCCTGATCAACCTGTACGCCCGGGAGGGTGGCTGCTGATGCATCGACCGCGAACGCTGCTGACGGGGGCACTGTGCGGCGCCGCGCTGCTGGGCGTATGTGCGACGATACAGAAACTCATCATGGGGTTCTCCCTGGTGCCCCGGGGGTATATCGTCCCGGTCATCGGCGGCGGCCTGGCCGGGCTCGCCGGCGGCTGGTGGTATCTCCGGCTGCGGGCGACTATCCGGCGGCTGCAGGAGAGCCAGACGCGGCACCGGGAGGTGATTGAAAAAGATGCCGCCGGCGTCCGCCGGCAGTTGGTTACGGTCATGGAGCAGGTTCCTGAAAGCATCCTGGTGATGGACCGTGACGGGCGGATCACCTACGTGAATCCCGGTTTTTCCTGTTGCAGCGGGTACCGGCCCGAGGACGTGATCGGGCGGGATTTCGCCGCCCTGGGTGAGGACGGCAGCGGTCCCGGCGCCTTCCGCGAGGTCTGGGATCATATCGGCCGCGAATTCCGGTGGCACGGCCGCCTGTCCCTGACCAACCGCGAGGGGCGGAAATACATCGTCGAAGCCACCATCGGGCCGATCCGGAACGAGGGGGGAGAGATCACCGGCTACGTTTCCGTCCAGCGCAACGTTACCGACATGGTGGAACTGGAGAAGCAGCTCCGCCGGGCGCAGAAGATGGAGGCCATCGGCACCCTCGCCGCCGGTATCGCCCACGACTTCAACAACGTGCTCACCTCCATCACCGGCTACACCGAACTGGCGCTCAATTTCGAACTTGCCGATGGCGACCCCGCCCGCCGCAGCCTGGAGAAGGTCCTCGATGCCAGTGTCCGGGCCACCGGGCTGGTGAACCAGATTCTCACCTTCAGCCGGCAGCAGGAACAGGAGTTCCACGAACTGAACCTGACCCCCATCGTCAAGGAAAGCGTCAAGCTGCTGCGTGCCTCCCTGCCCGCCATGATTGCCGTCGAGCAGGAGATCGGCACCGACCGTGATCTGGTGTTCGGTGATCCGAGCCAGCTTCACCAGCTGATCATGAATCTGGCCACCAACGCCGCCCAGGCGATGGCCGCGGGCGGCAC
>JAFGAM010000058.1 GCA_016933675.1 Candidatus Anaeroferrophillacea bacterium | reverse complement strand
TTGACCATGCCGGTGACCTTGGCGCTGTAGGCGGGAAACTGTTCGATGAAGGAGGCGGCGCCGGTGAAGAGCAGCAACCCGCTCAGGTAAAGGAAGAAAAAGATGACCGCCAGCATCCCGGCCAGCACCAGGGGCTTGGGGACGCGCCATTCCAGAAGCCGGCGCACGCTCCCGTTCAGCAGGAAGAAGAGGAACAGGGCGATGCAGAAAGGGATGAAGATGGCACGCAACTCCCGCAGCACGATGACGACGAAAACCGTTGCGATGAAGGTGAAAACTGCCTTCAGCAGTTCCTTGTCCATCTGAAGACCATCACATATAGTTTTGGATCTGGTCAGCGACTTCGATGACCTCATCGCGCTTGAAGAGCAGGAAGTTCGTCACCATGCGGTAGGAGAACGAGTAGTGGATGATGCCGCCTTCCAGCCGGGCGGCGATGTCCAGGATCTCCACCCCATGCTTCAGCAGGACCTCCTCGATAACCGCCATCCGCCCAGCATCATCCAGGTCGCCGCCGCGTGTGATTCCCAGGGTATCGAATACCTCTTTCTTGATCTGCTTTTGCTCCAGGTTGCTCCCGATGAACTTGTAAGCCATGTAGCCGCCAATGGCCAAAATGGCAATGGCGATCAGGCTCATGAAAGTCATTTTCCCGCTTTGTCCTTTCATCGTTCTCCCTCCTTGCTGGTCGCGAATCACCCCGGGGCTTGGCCCAGGATTTTCCTTGCCGTCCGTCCGATCTCGGCCGGGTTCTCCACCACGTGAACGCCGTGCTCGCGCAGCACCGCCATTTTCTCGGCGGCGGTTCCGCGGCCGCCGGAGATGATGGCCCCGGCATGGCCCATGCGCCGGCCGGGCGGCGCGGTCTGGCCGGCGATGACCGACAGGACCGGCTTGGCAAAACCCTGGCTGATGAATTCCGCCGCCTGCTCCTCCATGCTGCCGCCGATCTCGCCGATCATGACCACCGCCGCGGTCTGCTCGTCCTCGGCGAACAGTTCCAGGGCGTCAACGAAGCTGGTGCCGATGATCGGATCGCCGCCGATGCCGATGCAGGTGGATTGCCCCAGGCCCTCGCCGCTGATCTGGTCCACGGCGACGTAGGTCAGCGTCCCGGAACGCGAGATGATGCCGACGCGGCCCGGACGGTGAATGCGCGCGGGCATGATCCCGACTTTGCACTTGCCCGGCGAGATGATCCCCGGGCAATTCGGCCCGATCAGCCGTGAGCGTGTTGTGCCAAGGAAGCTCTTCACTCTGACCATGTCCAGGGCCGGCACCCCCTCGCTGATGCAGACGATCAGTTGGATAGCGGACAGGGCCGCCTCGATGATGGCGTCGGCGGCGAACGCGGCCGGCACGAA
>JAFGAM010000057.1 GCA_016933675.1 Candidatus Anaeroferrophillacea bacterium | reverse complement strand
CGGATCTCAACGACTACCTGGAGCATACCGGCAGCCTGGGCCTGGAGCGGCTGTTCGGCAGGGATTCCACCCTGTCCCTGACCTACAATTATACCGAGCACGACGAGGACGGTAACGGCAGCGGCGGGATCGATGACCTGGGCGGCGAGGATTTTACCCAGCACAATGTCATGCTGGAACTTGCCCACCAGGTTGGCCACCGGCTGACCCTGGAGGCCGGGCTCGGCTGGGTGGCCATCGACTACGATTCCTCCGACTACGGCAGCATGAACGAGATTGTCTGGAACCTGGGGGCGGAATACCTGCTGAGTGACCGCGTCACCTCCAGCCTGAGCTACACGCGGGACTACATCACTTCGGTTGACCAGGGTGTTGCCCTGGAAGACGAGGCGCGGGTGCGCCTCAGCTACGGCAAGCGCCTGACCGCGGGGCTGGAGCTGTTCGCCAACCGGTTGAAATACAAGGAGGCGGACATCGAGGACCGCATCGCCGGCGCGCTGTGGGACCTGCATGTTCCCGTGGGCCGACGGCTGTACCTCGACTTCGGCTTCGAGTACGGCATTCTGCGCTTCCTGCCGGAGAAGGAGGACAGCCAGCGCTACGAGGCCACCGCGTCCGTGGGCGGCGCCTGGCGGCATCTCAATCTCGATCTCGAATACCGTTTCCGCCACGAGGATTCCGATCTCCGGGAAAACACCTTCCACAACAACGTCGCGGTGCTGACTCTCGGCTGGACCTTCTGAGCCATGTACCGGGAATTCTTCCAGCTTCGGGAGAAGCCCTTCGAGCTGGTCCCCAATCCCACCTATCTTTATCTCAGCCGCGGCCATCGCAAGGCGCTGAGCTATCTGGAATACGGCATCCAGGAGCGTGCCGGTTTCACCCTGCTGACCGGCGAGGTGGGCTCCGGCAAGACCACCCTGCTGCGCATGATCATCCGCAAGCTCGGCGCGCGGCAGCGCCTGGCGATGGTGTTCAATACCCGGGTCAGCGCCGCGGAATTGCTGGCGCTGATCAGCGAGGATTTCGGCATCACCGAGGCGGAACGCGACAAGGTGACGCTGCTGCGCGGGCTGCATGACTTCCTGGTGGCGGAGAACAGCGCCGGCAACCAGCCCATCGTCATCATCGATGAGGCCCAGAACCTGGAGGCCGATGCCCTCGAGGAGATCCGCCTGCTGTCCAACCTCGAGCTGGAGCAGCGCAAGCTGCTGCAGATTGTTCTCGTGGGCCAGCCGGAACTCAAAGAGATCGTTTCCCGGCCGCAATTGCGGCAACTGCGCCAGCGCATCAGCATCAGCTGCCACCTCGGCCCCCTGGAGCGGGACGAAACGGAACAGTACGTGTTCCACCGCCTGGAGACGGCGGGCAACCGGGAGGCGGTGAGCTTCGCTCCCGGCGCGCTGGACGAACTCCATGAGGCCACCGGCGGCAGCCCCCGGATGCTCAACGTGTTCGGTGATTTCCTGCTGCTGGCGGCGTTTGTCGATGAGCGGCGGGAGATCAGCTTCGACATGGTGCGGGAGGCGATGGAGGAACTGGATGTTCTGCGGCCGGAACCGGGTGCCGCGGCGGATGCCGGGCAATTGCCGCCCGTTGTTGCATCACCGGAGATTCTCGCCCGGTTCGAATCCCTGGAGCGGGAGCTTGGGGAACTGAAGCAGGAACGTTCGTTGGCCGATGGCCTCACCGAGCACGACCGCATCCTCGGCTACCTGGTGGAGCAGCAGCAGCAGCATGCCAACCAGCTCAATGACAGCCTGCGCAAGATGAACTACCTCATCAACCGCCTGTACCGGTTGGCGGAGGGCGAGGGCAATAATGGTTCGTGAGCCGCGCATCCTGCTGACCGTCGACGTCGAGGACTGGTTCCAGGTGGAGAACCTGCGTGCCCGGATGCCTCCGGCGACGTGGGACGGCCAGGAATTGCGGGTGGTGGACAACACCCGCCGCCTGCTGGATCTCTTTGAGAATGCCGCCGAAGACACCGGCAAACCGGTGCGGGCGACCTTCTTCGTCCTCGGCTGGGTGGCTGACCGCCGGCCGGAGCTGGTACGCGAGATCCACGCCCGCGGCCATGAGGTGGCCTCCCACGGGCAGCGCCACATCCTCTGCCGCGAGGACGATCCGGCCTGCCGCCGCGCCGACCTGGGCGACAGCCGCAAACTGCTGGAAGACATCATCGGCGCGCCGGTTGCCGGCTACCGGGCGCCGGGTTTCTCCATCGACCGCCGGGTGCTGGACGAGATTCGCGCCGCCGGCTACCGCTGGGATTCGAGCTACAACTCCTTCGGCCTCAACGAGCGCTACGGCAAGGTCGATTTCTCCGCCTGCCCGGTGACCGATACGGTGATTCAGGTGGCCGACGATTTTCACGAGATCCCGGTATCCAACCGGGTGATTGCCGGCAGAACGGTACCCTGGGCCGGCGGCGGCTATTTCCGTCTCTATCCCCCGGCGCTCTTTCGCGCCGGCATCCGGCGCCTGCTGCGGGCCCGCGGCGCCTACGTTTTCTATCTGCACCCGTGGGAGCTGGACCCGGGGCAGCCGCGGGTCGCGGGTCTGCCGGCTGGCTATCGTTTCCGGCACTACCTGAACCTGCACCGGACCCTGCCCAGGCTCAAGGCCATGATCCGGTGCTTTGCCGATGTATCCTTCATCACCGGCAGCGAGTTGGTGGTGGAATCCGGTTCAACTTCGAGGAAGAATTGACGATAGCGGGATTATGTTGCGCATCAGACCGTATACCGCGACCGACCGGGATGCCTGGACGGCGTATATTGACGGCCATCCCGAGGCGACGGTGTTCCACACCCTCGAGTGGCGGTCGGTCATCACCCAGACGTTCGGGCACCGGAGCCATTACCTGGTGGCGGAGCGGGACGGCGCCGTTGCCGGCGTCCTGCCGCTGTTCCAGATCAACAGCCGGCTGTTTGGCAACAGCCTGATCTCGGTGCCCTTTGCCGAGCTGGGCGGGCCGCTGGCGGATGACGAGGACACCGTCAGGCAGCTTCTGGATCATGCCTTTGCCCGCGGCGAAGGGCTTCGGGTCGGCTACGTGGAGCTGCGCAACCGCCGGCCGCTGCCAGGATTGCCGACCAAGTCGCTGTATTTCAATTTTCGCCGCGAGATCCTGCCCGACCCGGACGACAATCTGCGGGCCATCCCGCGTAAATCGCGGCGCATGGTGCGTCAGGGGATGAAGAACGGCTTGACTGCCGCCTTCGGTCGCCACCAGGTGAACGATTTTTACGATATCATGGCCCGCAGTTACCATCAGTTGGGCACGCCCATATTTTCGCGCCGGCTGTTCGCGCTTTTCCTGCGCATCTTCGGCCCCCGGGCCGACCTGCTCGTCATCCGCACCCCGGAGGGCCGGCCCGCCGCCGGGGTGCTGTTCTTTCACTTTCACGACCAGATGGTGCCCTACTACGCCGGTTCGCTGTTCGAGTTCCGCAGCCTCGCGCCCAACGACTACATGTACTGGGTACTGCTGGAACGGGGCTGCCGGGACGGCTGCCGGTGGTTCGACTTCGGCCGCAGCAAGGAGGGCACCGGCTCCTATGATTTCAAGCGTCACTGGGGTTTCGAGCCGACGCCGCTGGCGTACCAGTATCACCTGGTAGCCGACGGCGAGATGCCGAACCTGAGCCCGGCGAACCCGAAATACCGGCGCAAGATCGAGCTGTGGAAGAAGCTGCCGCACCGGCTGTCGCGGATCATCGGCCCGCCGCTCGCCCGCAGCCTGGCCTGACCGACGGAAGCGGGGAAAGCCGGCGATGGCGACCATCCTCTACCTGTCCCACTGCGTTCCGTATCCGCCCAACAAGGGGGATCGGATACGCGCCTACCATGAGGTGCGGCATTTGGCGGCGCGCCACGACGTCCATCTCGCCTGCCTGACCCAGGAGAGGGACGCAACGCGGCACCGGGAGAAACTGGGAAACTGGTGCCGCGGTGTGAAGATCGTGCCGTTTTCGCCGCGGCGGGCGAAGCTCGGCTGTCTGCCGGCGCTGCTGACGCCGCTGCCGCTGACGGTGTCCTATTTCTATCACCGGGAGCTGCAGGAGCAGGTCAACCGGCTGTTGCGCACCGTTCGTTTCGACGCCGTGCTTTGCTTCTCCTCGCCGATGGCGGAATATATCATCCGGGCGGTGAAGGCGGGGATGAACTGGAAGGCGGACGGCACCCGGCCGCGGCTGATCATGGATTTCTGTGATCTCGATTCCGATAAATGGCGGCAGTATGCCGCCTCTTCCCGCTGGCCGATGAACTGGATCTATGGCCGTGAAGCCCTTGAGTTGCTGGCCTACGAACGGCGGGTCAACCGGATCTTCGACCAGTCGGTATTCATCTCCCGGCCCGAGGTGGAGATGTTCCGGCGCCGCTATCCCGGCGCCCGCAACCTCGCCGTGGTCGCCAACGGCGTCGACCGGGAGTTCTTCCGTTCCGGGGCGGTGGCGCCGGCTGATGTCGCCGGCATCCGGCAGTCCGGCGGCCCGATGCTGCTGTTTACCGGCGCGATGGACTACCAGGCGAACGTCGACGGGGTGCTGTGGTTCTACCGCGAGATCTACCCGCTGATCCGCCGGGAGGTGCCGGACGTCCGGTTCTTCATCGTCGGCAGCCGGCCGGCGGCGGCGATAAAGAAACTCGACGGGCATGACGGGGTGACGGTGACCGGTTTTGTCGATGATATCCGCCTCTACTACGCCGCCGCCGATCTCGCGGTGGTGCCCCTGCGGCTGGCCCGCGGGGTGCAGAACAAGAT
>JAFGAM010000008.1 GCA_016933675.1 Candidatus Anaeroferrophillacea bacterium | reverse complement strand
GCGGCTTAACGGGGCCAATTATGCAGAATAATAAACCTAAAAATGATTCAAAAAAGCGACATCTTTATTGACAACGACCGAAAGTGGCGGTCAACTGATGACGGATTTTCCATCAATAACGGGGGGCAGCCGGATTATTCGTGCATTGAGAACATTGGGATTTGAGATAATACGTCCAAAAGGCGGCCATCATCTTGCCGTTGGGGACTCGGTTCGCCCGCCGCAGAGCAATCCGTTCGGGGGTGGATGATGTGCTTATGGTAAAATATCACCTCAGCGGTCATTGAAAATCACCGATTCCACCTCTCCCCGGTCAATGTTCCTTTGGTTTCGGCATAACGGTGGTTGGCCTGATCGGTCGGAAACCTGTCGTTGCTTTCGTTGCTGACGTGTTGCCCGCCGGGGCCGGTGCTGTGCCGGCAGAAAAATAGAATGGTATGTTAATTGCTACGTTCAGGGGATTGCCGCCGGGTCGCGGTCACGCGCCGGGTCAGCCCCGGTGCGGGTGGCGATGCGGCGCACGAAGAATATCCGGTGAACCATGGTTATGCGATACCGCAACAGTGGATGGCGCGGGGTATGGCGTCGTCATCATTGCCGATGGAGCGGGGAGAACGGAAACATGAAAGTGGCGATAGTTGGTGCCGGCGGGCTCGGGGCGACCTTCGGAGCGCTGATGACCGACGCCGGCATAGACGTGACGATGATCGAGATCGACCGGCGCCGGGTCGAAAAGATTGAGGCCGAAGGGCTTGACATGATCATGCCCGACGGTGCGAAGAAGCATGTGCGGCTTAAAATCACCAGTGATGTTCAGTCGGTGGGTGATGTGGATCTGATCCAGATCTCCGTCAAGGGCTATCACACCGGTTCGGCGGCCCAGAGCATCGTGCCGCTGGTGCGGCCGGAAACCTATGTCCTGTCGGTGCAGAACGGGCTCGGGAACCTGCGGCGCATTGCCGAGCACGTGCCCGCCGAGCAGATCATCGGCGGGGTCACGGCCCTGAGCGCCATGCCGCTCGGGCTCAACGAGGTCAAGTTCAACGGTGGTCACGGCGGGGTGGTCATCGGCCGCTACGACGGCACTGCCGACCCCCGTCTGGAGGATGTCGCGGCGGTGTACGAGCGGGCGGGTATCGAGGCGCAGATTGTCGAGGGCAACGTCCAGGTTCCCATCTGGCGCAAGCTTATCGCCAACGTTTCCAACAACTGCGTTGCCGCCATCACCGGCTTCACCGGTAACCAGATGCTCAGCTGCGAACCCATCCGCGAACTCATCGCCCGTCTTGCCGAAGAGGTCGCCGCGGTGGCCCGGGCCGAGGGCCTGGATTTCGAGGAGCTGAGGGATCCCGCCGGGTTTGTCATCAACAAGACCCTGCCGGGGGTGAAGGACAACAAGATTTCCATGCTCCAGGACGTCGAGGCCAACCGCCGCACCGAGATCGATACCCTCAATGCCGAGATCGTCCGTCTCGGCGCCCTGCACGGGGTGCCGACGCCCTACAACGACGCCATGACCTGCCTGGTGCGGGCGCGGGAGCAGAAGATGCTCTGGGACATGGAGGCCGAGCGAAGGAGTAACGGCTGACAACCCGTCAACGGATGAAACGGTTGGCGTTGCGGTAACGCCGCAGCCAGGGGCTGGCACGCCCACGGCTGCGGAAATACTTTCATTAATTGCCAAGGAGGAATACAACCCATGTTCAGTAAAGCCTACATTCCCTATGGCGGCTATTTTTCCACTCCCTTTGCCCGCTGGCAGGGAACCCTGGCCACCCAGAACAGCATCGTCCTGGCGGCGGCGACCGCCAAGTCCTGGCTCGCCGGTCGGAACATCGACCCGGGGTTTTTCGACTACCTCAACTTCGGGTTCACCATTCCGCAGCACTACGGCTTCTACGCCAGCCCGTGGGCGGCGGCGATGATGGGCGCCGAGCGGATTCCCGGCTGTATCGTCAGTCAGGCCTGCTCCACCTCCACCACCTGTGTCTACCAGGCGGCCATGGGGCTGGAAACCGGGCAGTACGAGACCGCCTTCAACCTCATGGCCGACCGCTGTTCCAACGGCCCGCACCTGGTGTGGCCCAACCCCAACGGTCCGGGCGCCCAGGTGGAGAGCGAAAACTGGTTGATGGACAATTTCGGCCACGACCCGTGGGCCAAGAACGCGATGATCGAGACCGCCGAGAACGTCGCCGCTGAGGCCGGCTTCACCCGCGAAGAGTGTGACGCCCTGACCTTCCGCCGCTACCAGCAGTATGCCGATGCCCTGGCCGACGACCGCGCCTTCCAGCGGCGTTATATGGTGCCGGTGGAACTCCGGATCAGCAAGAAGAAAACGGTTACCTTCGACGCCGACGAAGGCGTCATGCCCACCACCGCCGAGGGCCTGGCCAGCCTTCAGCCGGTGCTGCCGGGCGGGGTCCACACCTTCGGCTCCCAGACCCATCCGGCGGACGGCAACTGTGGCATCGTCGTTACTACCCGCGATCGGGCCCGTGAGCTCAGCCGGGATGCAAAGATCGAGACCCAGGTACTGTCCTACGGCTACGCCCGCGAGCGCAAGGGCTATATGGCCGCCGCAGTGGTGCCTGCCGCCCGCATGGCGCTGGAGCGTGCCGGTATCGGTGTCAAGGAGGTGAAGGCCATCAAGACCCACAATCCCTTCGCGGTCAACGATCTGTTTCTGGCCAAGGAACTGGGCATCGACGCCCACGGCTTCAATAACTACGGCAGTTCGCTGATCTTCGGTCATCCGCAGGGACCCACCGCCGGCCGCTGCATCATCGAACTGATCGAGGAACTGGCACTTGGCGGCGGCGGCTACGGCATGTTTGCCGGCTGTGCCGCCGGCGACACCGCCGCCGCGCTGGTGGTGAAGGTCGCGGGTTCCTGAACCGGCGCGGCGTAGCGGCCGGCCGGGAATCACGTTGGGCGGGTACCTGCGACAAATCCGTATCGCGGCCGGATGCCCGTGAAAGCCGGAAAGTATGGAGCGGATACGCTCCCGTCAAACCTGAAGAGATATGGCGGTGGGGTCTATTGGCAGCCCCGCCGCCGATGAAACTATTGCCGATGGGGGAGAGAGCGGAGATGATCTGGGACCAGAAACATGAGACCCTGAAACGGGACGATATGAGCAAGTTGCAGGCCGAGAAGCTGCGGCGGGTCTGTGAACGGGTATACCACAACGTGCCGTTTTACCGTCAGGCGTTCGACACCGCCAAGGTGAAACCGGAGGATATCAAGACCATTGACGATATCCGCCGGCTGCCATTCACCACCAAGATTGACCTCAGGGATAGCTATCCCTACAACATGTTCGCCGCGCCGATGGAGGATATCATCCGCATCCACGCTTCCTCCGGCACCACCGGCAAACCGACGGTGGTGGGCTACACCCGCAAGGATGTCGCCGACTGGGCGGACATGATGGCCCGCTGCATGACCGCCGCCGGGGTGACGAAGAACGACATCGTCCAGAATGCCTACGGCTACGGTCTGTTCACCGGCGGCCTCGGAGCCCATTACGGCGCCGAGCGCATCGGCGCCGCGGTGGTGCCGATCTCCGGCGGCAACACCCAGAAGCAGATCATGTTGTTGCAGGACTTCGGCTCCACCGTGCTCACCGCGACGCCGTCGTTCGTGCTCTACATCTACGATGTCGCACGGGAGATGGGCGTCGATATCGACGCACTGCAGCTTCGGGTCGGCATCCTCGGAGCCGAGCCCTGGAGCGACCAGATGCGCCAGGAGATCGAGGCGAAGATGAAGATCAAGGCGGTCGACATCTTTGGTCTCAGTGAGATCACCGGCCCCGGGGTTTCCTGCGAGTGCGTCGAGGCCCAGAACGGCCTCCATGTCAACGAGGATTACTTCTATCCGGAGATCATCGATCCCGACACCGGCGAACAGCTGCCCTGGGGTGAAAAGGGCGAGCTGGTGATCACCACCCTCGAGAAGGAGGGCATCCCGCTGATCCGCTACCGGATCAAGGATATCAGCAGCCTCAATCCCGAACCTTGTGTCTGCGGCCGCACCCTGGTGCGCATGGCGCGGGTGTCCGGGCGTAACGACGATATGCTGATCATCCGCGGCGTCAACGTCTTTCCGAGCCAGATCGAGTCGGTGCTGCTGATGAACCGCGAGGTGGAGCCTCACTACCAGCTGGTGATCGAGCGTCAAGGTTCCATGGATACCCTGGAGATCCAGGTAGAGGTGACGCCGGAGATCTTCAAGCAGGCCGAAAACGCCATGCTGTCGGCGGACGAAAAGAAGGTTTTCAACGAGTATGAGGATCTCGCCTCCCTGCGCAAGAAGATTCAGGGAGACGTGAAGGATATCATTGGGGTAACCACCAGCGTGGTGTTCAAGGAGCCCGGCAGTATCGCCCGCAGTGAGGGCAAAGCGAAGCGGGTCATCGACAAGCGCTAACGGAGCGCACCGTGGTGGCAGGCAGCCCGCCGGTTTTGCTTTCCCGGCGGGTGGTTCCTGCCGCGAAAAACGGATCAATGCTGCCCGGCCGGTTTTCGCTCCGCGGCATTCCGTCCCCGTCGGGCGGAAACCGCGAGCCGGCGCAGTGGAAACGACCAACGTGTGCCAGTGGCGCAGCACGGGAGGAATATCTTATGGCTGAAAAAGCGATTTTGTCCGGCAACGAGGCCATCGCCCGCGGCGCCTGGGAGGCCGGCGTCCGGCTGGCGTCGGCCTACCCGGGAACCCCGTCGACGGAGATTCTCGAGAACGTTGCCACCTACAAGGATATTTACAGCGAATGGGCCCCGAACGAAAAGGTGGCCCTGGAAGTAGGGGTGGGCAGCGCCATTGCCGGGGCCCGGACCCTGGTGGCGATGAAGCATGTCGGCATCAACGTTGCCGCCGATCCCCTTTTCACCCTTTCATACACCGGCGTTGGCGGCGGTCTGGTGCTGGTGAGTGCCGATGACCCGGCGATGCACAGTTCCCAGAATGAGCAGGACAACCGCAACTACGGCAAATTTGCCAAGATCCCGGTGATCGAGCCCACCGACAGCCAGGAGGCGAAGGACTTCGTCGCCATCGCCCTGGATATCAGCGAGCGTTTCGATACCCCGGTGCTGTACCGTACCACCACCCGTATCTCCCATTCCAAGAGCATCGTCACCTTCGGTGCGCGCCGGGAGGCGGAGCGGCAGCCACTGCTGGAAAAGAATATGCCGAAATACACCATGCTGCCGGCCTTCGCGCGCATGAAACATCCACTGGTCGAGGAGCGGCTGCTGAAGCTCAAGGCCTTCGCCGAGGAGACGCCGCTGAACCGGGTGGAGATGCGGGATCCGGCCGTCGGTATCATCACCCACGGGATTTCCTACCAGAACGTCCGTGAGGCGTTGCCGGAGGCCTCCATTCTCCGGCTTGGCATGACCTACCCGCTGCCGGAAAAGATGATCCGTGAATTCGCCGCGAAGGTCGATAAGCTCTACATCATCGAGGAACTGGATCCCTTTATCGAGGAGCTGGTGCGCCTCATGGGGGTTACCGTACACCACGGCAAGGATCTCTTCCCCATCTGCGGCGAGTTCAGTCCCGCGATGATCCGCGAACTGGTGGCCGGTGCCGCTGCCGATCTCCCGGCGGCGGCCGAGGGCCTGCCGGCACGGCCGCCGGCGTTCTGTCCCGGCTGTTCCCACCGCGGCATCTTCACCATCCTCAAGAAGCTCAAGGTGTTCGTCTCCGGCGACATCGGCTGTTATACCCTCGGTGCCCTGCCGCCGATCCAGGCGCTGCACTCCTGTGTCTGCATGGGCGCGAGCATCGGCATGGCCCACGGCATGACCCATGTCCTGCCGCCGACCGACGATCTGAGTCAGAAAACGGTGGCGGTCATCGGCGACTCGACCTTCTGGCATTCCGGCATGACCGGTCTGCTGGACGCGATCTACAACAAGGGTACCTCGGTGATCATGATCCTCGATAACCGCACCACCGGGATGACCGGCGGTCAGGAGAATCCCGGCACCGGCAGGACCCTCATGGGTGAGGATACCATCACCGCCGACATCACCGCCCTGGCCCGGGCCTTCGGTGTACCCGAGGTGGTGGAAATCGATCCCTACGACCTCAAGGACATCGAGGATACCCTGCGCGCAGAGTTGGCCAAACCCAAGCTTTCGGTGGTGGTGGTCAAGGCGCCCTGCGTCCTGCGCTACCGGGTGAGCAAGCCGCCGCTGAAGGTGGATGTGGATAAGTGCACCGGTTGCAAACGCTGCCTGCAGGTGAGCTGCAACGCCCTGGGTCTGGTCGTGGAGGGTGAGAAATCCTACGTGCAGATCGACCAGAACCTCTGTATCGGCTGCACGGTCTGTCAGCAGATGTGTAAATTTGACGCCATTTCCTGAGGGTGGCTTCGCAGCGATTCCACGGTGAACTTCAAGGAGGATTTGACGATATGAGTAAGACAACAAACATTCTGCTGGCCGGTGTCGGCGGTCAGGGCGTACTGCTGGCCAGCCAGTTGCTGACCGCTGCGGCGCTGGCTTCCGGCTGCGATGTCAAACAGAGCGAGGTCCACGGCATGTCCCAGCGCGGCGGCAGCGTTACCAGCCATGTGCGCTTCGGCGAGGAGGTGCATGCCCCCGTCATCGAACCCGGTACCGCCGACTTCCTGCTCGGCTTCGAGCGCCTCGAGACGCTGCGCAATGCGCATTGTGTTGCTCCGGGGGGGATGATCATCTATAATACCATGAGAATCAACCCGAGCACCGTGGCCTCCGGGGTGGCGGAATATCCCGAGGGGATCGCGGCGCGGGTGGATCGCTACGCCGGGAAGGTGCATCCGGTCGACGGTCTCGGGATTGCCGAGCGGGCCGGGAACGCCCGGGCGGCGAATACCGTGATGGTCGGCGCCATCTCGCGGTTTCTCACGTTCCCCGACGACCTCTGGGAGCGGGTGATCCGCGAAACCCTGCCGGCGAAGCTGGTAGACATCAACCTGACTGCTTTCAATCTCGGCCGCGAGGCCGTCGCCGCGTGATCGGTACGGATTCATCCCCGGTTATCATCCGTGCACGGTTCAGGGGGCGTTCAAGCCCCCTGAACCGTTCCGATGGATGGCGCGGGAAATGAAGGGGCGGGTTTCAAACCCGCCCGTACCGCATCGAGTCCCAGGCATCCCTCGCCGTCGTCCGCCGAAAAGGGACGGTACCGCAACTGCTCCAGATTCGCGGCGCTTTTCTGTCCGATGATTCCGGGGTTGCCGTACGCTGGCCGACCCGGGTTGCCGTGTCTGCCTGAGGGTGGCGCACACCGGCAGGCAGCGAAGAGAACGGGGTGGGCCCGAGACCATCAGGAGAACGATGCCCGATACCCAATACAAGATCAAACAGGTGCTGGCCTCGCTTTACCGCATCAGTCAATTGACGATGACCGATGACGGCCGTGAGGACCTCATCCGCACGACGCTGGAGATCATCATCAGCGGTCTGAGCTACGACCGGGTGGCCCTTTATCTGTTGCGGACGGGTACAACGATTCTCGAGGGGGTCATCAATGTCGGCTGCCAAGTCAGCATCAAGGGCCTGAAATACGATATCTACGCCGATGAGTGCATCGAGACCCGGGTGGTGAAGACCGGTGAGATCATCCTCGTGCGGGAGGGGTGCGACCATCATTTTTATACCGCGGTGGACCGCAAGCGCAACGAGGTGCTCAAACGTACCTGCTGCGTCCTGTTGCCCATCAGAACCAAGCAGGGGGTGGTCGGCACCCTGCTTGCCGACCGCAGCCGGCCGGGTGCGGAGATCGACCGTGACGATATCGAAATCCTGGAAATATTCTGCCACCAGATCGGCGCGGTGATCGAGAACAAACGGCTGCTGGAGAGCAACCGCCGCAAGATCAACGAATTGATCCTGCTGCAGAAAATCAACCGGCGGCTGGGGGACGTACGACAGCTTACCGGTCTCTACGAGGTGATTGTTGCCGAGGCGCTGCAACTGGCGGGGTGTCAGGCGAGCTGGCTTTTGCTGGATCGCGATGAATCACCGGCGGCCGATCCGGTTGCGGTCTACGGTCTGTCGCGGGAGGAACTCGTCCTCCTCGAGGTGCCGGAGCGGAATGTCCGTCGCCGCTCCCGCGGGCAGCCCTACTATCGCAAAGTGACCGCGCCGCTGCGGGAAGGGGCGGCGGTCGGGATCCTTACCCTGCCGCTGGAGACCGGCAGCCAGGTATGCGGTGTGCTGAAGCTTGCCTATACCGAAAACACCGACCTGGTAGGGGTCAACGTCGATATCCTCAAGATCTTCGCCGCCCAGGCGGCGCGGGCGATGGAGAACCTGATCTACCACGAGCACCTGCTGGAGGAGCGTGATTTCCGCGACAGTATCCTGCGTTCGACCCCCAATGCCATCCTGACCGTCAACCGTCGGCAGGAGGTCAGCACCTGCAACCAGCGGGCGCGCCAGTTGTTCGGCTTCCAGGGCGAGCTGGTGGGTAAACCGGTGGGGCTGGTGTTTGACGACGCCGAATTTGCCCAGGCGCTGGAGGCGGTGCGCGAGCGTCGGCAGGACATGGTGCAGCTTGAACTTTCGCCGCGCAACCCCGAGCTCCGGGAACGGGATTTCTCCGTCTCCATCACTGCCCTGCACGAGGACTGGGAGCGGGAAACCGAGTATCTCGTTTTGTTTCAGGATATCACCCACCGGAAACGGCTGGACCGCGAGGTGGAGCGCATGCGGCGTCTGGCCGCCATCGGCCAGCTGGCGGCCGGAATCGCCCACGAGATCCGCAATCCGCTTACCGGGATCAACATCTCGCTGGACATCATCAAGAATGCCCTGAACGGGCATGAACGCGGTTGCCAGCTGCTAGACGGGGTGGTCAATGAGCTGGATCGGCTGGAATCCATCGTTTCCTCGCTGCTCGAATTTTCCCGTCCCGGTCTGACGGAGTTGGGTAGTGTGCAGCTGGCGCCGGTACTCGAACGCTGCGTCACCCTGTTCCAGGAGCAGTGCCGTCAGCGCGGGGTGAACCTCCGGCTGGAAATCGCCGACGACCTGCCGCCGGTCCGCGGCGATGCTGAAAAACTGCGGCAGGTGTTGGTCAACCTGTCGCTCAATGCCCTGGATGCGGTTGCCGGTGGCGGCACGGTGGTCATCCGGGCCTGTTCCCGTCGGTTCAGCCCGGATGAGGCCGGGCGGCGGATTTTCGATGATACCTGTTTTTGCGGCATTGCGGTAAGTGACGACGGTGTCGGGATGACCGATGAGGTGCGGGAACGGATCTTCGATCCCTTCTTTACCACCCGGAACCAGGGAACCGGTCTGGGGCTGTCCATCGTGCATAATATTGTCAAGGATCACCAGGGATGGGTCGAGGTGGAAAGCGCCCCGGGCGAAGGCAGCACCTTCACCCTCTACTTTCCTGCCGCGGCCGCGGAGCCTGAAAGGGTGAGTCGGGAAGATGACAAGTCGTATACTTATAATTGATGATGAAAAACTGATCCGTGAATCCCTGACCCACCTGCTTACCGGCGAGGGGTACCGGGTCGATGCCGCCGCCGATGGCGCCGAGGCCCGGGAACTGTTCGGTCGGCGGAGCTACGATCTCGCCCTCATCGATCTCCGCCTGCCCGATTGCAGCGGCATCGAGCTGCTCAAAACCTTCATGGCCAATGCCGAGGATGCACCTTTGTGTATCATGATGACCGCCTACGGATCGGTGGACTCGGCGGTGGAGGCGATGAAGGAGGGCGCCTATGATTACCTCAACAAGCCCTTCAAGTCGAAGGAGATCCTGCTCATCGTCAGGCTCGCACTGGAAGCCGGCCAGTTGAAACGGGAGGTGAAGCAGATCGTCGGCGACCAGGTGAAACGCTACAACATCGATAATATCATCGCCGTCGATCCGCTGATGGCGAAGGTGTTTTCGGTGGTCCGCAAGGTCGCCGGCAACCGCGATGTCTCGGTGCTGGTACAGGGCGAGAGCGGTACCGGCAAGGAGCTTATCGCCAAGGCGATCCACTATCTCAGCGACCGGGCCGACCGGCCGTTCGTCAGCATCAATTGTGCCTCGATTCCCGGCAATCTGCTGGAAAGTGAACTCTTCGGCTACGAGCGGGGGGCGTTCACCGATGCCAAGGCACGCAAACAGGGGCTGCTGGAAAAGGCCCAGGGCGGTAGCGTGTTTCTCGACGAGATCGGCGATATGGACCCCTCGCTGCAGGCCAAGCTGCTACGGGTGCTGGAGGAGAGCCGCTTCCGCCGGCTGGGCAGCGTGAGCGATATCAGTGTTGACGTGCGCTTCATCTCGGCTACCAACCAGGCGCTGGAGAAGCTCATCGAGACCGGCCGCTTCCGTGAGGATCTCTACTACCGGCTCAAGGTGATAAACATCACCATCCCGCCGCTCAGGGAACGCAAGCAGGATATCGAGGTGCTGGTCAAGTATTTCATCGACCACTTCAATTCGAAGCTCAACAAGCAGGTTCGGGGCATGAGCCCCGAGGCGCTGCGGTTTCTGCAGCAATATGCCTGGCCTGGAAACGTGCGCGAACTGAAAAACTGCATCGAACGGATCATGATTCTTGAGGATACCGAGGTCATCGGTCCCGAACACCTGCCGCTCGAGGTGATCTCGTCGACCCGGGAGAAGGGCAGGTTCGGGGTGTTTCTGCCCCGTGAATACGATATCCGCCAGGGGGTCGATTTCAACGATCTGGTGCGGTCGTTTTCCAGCTATCTCATCGAGGAGGCGATGAAGATCTCCGGCGGCAACAAGGCGCGTACCGCCCGGCTGCTGAATATGGACCGCGGCACGCTGCGTTACCAGATCAGGAAGCTCGGGATCGAGGAGTGACCGCCCGTTGTCCGCGGTGGACATCCGCTGCCCGCCGGTTTGCGGCTCTTTACGGCCCTTTGGCCGGTCCGGCGCGAGCGCATCGTCGAATCCGTTGCGGAATAGTCTTGCCGCCGCCGGCGTCGTCGTGGTATAGCCGGAATCCTGATGATGTGGTTAAATTTCCATCATTACCTGGTCGGCCCGGCATCACCATGAAAACGGGGCGTGGCGCAGCCCGGTAGCGCACCTGCCTTGGGAGCAGGGGGTCGGAGGTTCGAATCCTCTCGCCCCGACCAATCGTTTCGAACACCAGAAAGGCACCCGGTGGATTCCGATGGGTGCCTTTTGTGTATAACGGCCAAGGGATTCATCCGCGGCGTGCCGCGGGTGGCATGTACCGATACGCTGAGGGCCGTGGCGCCGGTGATGCCTCCGGGGTGTGCCGGGGGTGGTGCTGCGGTTCAGGGCGCACTGAAAAGATTTTTTTGTTGAGCTGAGGACGTGATTCGTGATTTCATTATGAGCTTAACCGGCAGCGGCGTTCTGCACGGCGAATTGGAGTGGCCGGCCGGGCGCAAATCAACGGTGCATGGAGAGGTCTCGGGTGCTGCACATCTTCATCGATGCTGACGCGTGCCCGGTCAAACAGGAGGTTTATCGCGTTGCCGACCGGTATCGTCTGGCGGTTACGTTGGTGGCCAATTCCCGGATGCGGATTCCCGATGCGGGCCGGGTCGTGCTCGAAGTGGTGGGTGGTGGATGTGACGCGGCCGATGATTGGATTGTCGCGCATGTGCAGCCCGATGACATTGTGATCACCGCCGACATACCCCTCGCCGGCCGATGCCTGAATCAGGGCGCACGCGTGATCGGGACAACCGGAAAGCGGTTTACCGAAAACAATATCGGCCATGTCGTGGCGACGCGGAACCTGCTGGCGGAACTCCGTGATGCCGGAGCGATGGTGGGCGGTCCCCCGCCGTTGAAGAAGGCTGATCGATCCCGTTTTCTCCAGCAGCTCGACGAGGTGGTTCAGGCAATCCGCCGCGAACACCCCGTCGGTGCCGGCTGAGGATGCGGCCGGACGGTGCGCGGCCGCAAGATCTGGTTCTCGGTGCTGAGATACGTTGTCGGCCGGACTTGTCCGCTGACGGCCGCATTCGGCACGGAATATGAAAGTGTTATTGCCTTCGGCACCGTGTCCGCGGTGTTCGACAAACATGTCAGCAAATGCTGTTCCGGCAAGGCGAGAAAACCGTAGCGCTGAAAACCGCACGCCGGGGCGGCACGGGGGATATCCCATGCGGGAAAAACGATTTCTCTACCAGCTCTACCTGATCTACGCGATGGTGGCCGGGGCATCGTTTCTGGCGGTGACCTGGTATGCTTCCGTCACCCTCAAGACGTTCTATACCCATCATATTCGTGACGATCTGCGGGTGCGGGCGCAGCTCCTGGCGGCCGAAATCGACGACCGTCTGTCACCGGCGCACGCCGCGGCACTCGATGACCTCTGCAAGCGCATCTTCAGGGAAACCGGAACCCGGCTGACGGTTATCATGAAGGACGGAGATGTGCTTGCCGAATCGTATATCGAGCCCGATCTCATGGACAGTCATCGGGATCGGCCGGAGGTGGCGGCGGCGCTGGCGGGCGGGGAGGGCATGGCTGTCCGGCGCAGCAATACCGTCCATCAGACCCTGATGTACGTCGCTCTGCCGGTGGTTGCCGACGGGCAGGTCAGGGCGGTGGTGCGTGCCGCCCTGTCGGTGGATGCCATCGGCCGACCGCTGCGCCTGATGTATGCCGAGATCGCCGTCGGTTTCCTGGCCATCACCGTTATCGGCCTGCTGTTCCAATGGCTGGTGATTCGGCGTCGCAACCGGCCGCTGGAGGAGATGAAGCGCGGTGCCGAACTCTTCGCCCGGGGCAATCTCGGCTTTCGCCTGCGCCTGCCGGACAGCCGTGAGCTCGCCGGCCTGGCGCGGGCGCTCAACCAGATGGCCGGCCAGCTTGACGACCGTATCCGCACCATCAGCAACCAGCGCCAGGAGTTGGAGGCGGTGCTCGGCAGTATGGCCGAGGGGGTGCTGGCTTTCGATAACGAGGAGCGCCTGTTGAACCTCAATCGGGCGGCGAGCGAACTGCTGGGAATCGATGCCGCGGCGCAGCGCGGCCGCCACCTGCAGGAGGTGATCCGCAACGCCGATCTGCAGCAGTTCGTCGTCGGTCTCCTGGGGGGCAGCGACGAAGGCGAGCGGGATATCGTCCTGCACCATCGTGGTGAACGGCTGCTGCGCCTCCACGGCACCGTGCTGCGCGACATCGGCGGCCGGCATATCGGCGTCCTGGTGGTCCTCAACGACGTCACCCGCCTGCGGCTGCTGGAGATCATGCGGCGGGATTTCGTCGCCAACGTTTCCCACGAACTCAAGACGCCGATCACCTCCATCAAGGGATTCGTCGAAACCCTGCTTGACGACAGTGCCTGCCGCGAGCCCGACGAGGACCGACGGTTTTTGCAGATCATTGCCCGTCAGGCGGACCGGCTGAATGCCATCATCGATGATCTTTTGAGTCTCTCCCGGTTGGAGCAGGAAACCGACGGTCGTGCGGTGATGCGTTCCGGGCCGTTGCGGGGGGTCATCGCCTCGGCGGTGCAGACCTGCAAGGTGGTCAGTGACAGCCGGGAAATCATCGTTGCCCTCGAGATCGAGGACGAGCCGCGGGCGGCGGTCAATCCGGCGTTGTTGGAACAGGCGTTGATCAACCTGATCGACAACGCGGTCAAATACAGTGAATCCGGCACCCGGGTCGAGGTTGCCGCCCGCCGGGTCGACGCCGAAATCAGGATCGCCGTCATCGATCAGGGCCGGGGAATCGAAAAACAGCATCTCGGCCGGATCTTCGAGCGTTTCTACCGGGTTGACAAGGCCCGCAGCCGCCAGCTTGGGGGGACCGGGCTGGGACTTGCCATCGTCAAGCACATCGTCCAGTTGCACGGCGGCCGGGTGACGGTCGACAGCGCCCCCGGCCGGGGCAGTACCTTTGCCATATATCTGCCCGCCGCCGCGGAAAGCGGGGCAACCGTAACCATGACCTAACAATAGCCTGCTAACAGGCCCCACTTGTAAACCACGATCCTGAACCGGCGGCCCAGGCGGACCAAGAGGCGCATGTATGACAATCCATTTTCTCAAGGAAATCGAACAGCTCAAGAAGAACCTGCTGGCCCTGTCGGCGCTGGTGGAGCGCAGCGTATTTCTCGCCGTATCCGCCCTCGAGCGTCGGGATCACGAGCTGGTGCGGCAGGTGATCGATGCCGATGAAGAGATTAACCGGCGCGAGGTGCGGATCGAGGAGGAGTGCCTGAAGATCATGGCCCTCTACCAGCCGGTGGCAATCGACCTGCGTTTTCTGGTGGCGGTGCTGAAGATCAATTCGGACTTCGAGCGCATCGGCGATATGGCGGTGAACATCGCCGAGCGTGCCCGCTACTTCGCCGCCCGTACCGATGTCGAGATTCCCTTCGACTATGCCGCCATGGCCGACCGGGTGAAGGATATGCTGCGGCGCAGTATCGATGCCCTCGTCAATCTGGACACCGATGCTGCCAGGGGCGTCTGCTTTACCGACGAAGAAGTTGATGAGCAGAACCGCGGTCTCTACGACCAGATCAAGCAGGCGATCAAGGATTCCGGCGGCCGCAAGCCGGCCCGCTACCTGCACATGCTGTCGGTGGCCAAGAATCTCGAACGAATCGCCGATCTGGCGACCAACATCGCCGAGGATGTCATCTACATGGTGACCGGGGAGATCGTGCGCCACAAGGCGGCGATCTATAGCGAGGATTTGACCGAGTAATTAGAAGGGGCGACCGGCCGCTGGTCGCCCGTACCGCCGGCATTGACGGCTTCGTCACCATTCCCCGCGGATACCGTCGCTCCTTTACCCGCCGCCTGCCCGCCGCGGCGGGTGGCGCCGGCAACCCGGCGGTGCTTCCCGCCTCCGACAGGCTACTCCCGGAAACGGTAACCGACGCCGCGGATGGTCTCGATCCAGCGGGCGTAGGCGCCGATCTTGTGGCGGACGTGGTGGATGTGGGTATCAACCGTTCGGGCGTAACCGTCGAAACGGTACCCCCAGACCTTGTCCAGCAGTTGGCCGCGGGTCATCACCCGGCCGGCGTTCGATGCCAGCATCCACAACAGCTTGAACTCGGTGGCTGTCAGGTCGACCCGTTCCTTGTCGACGAAGACGGCGTGGCGTGACGGATCGATGGCCAGCCCGTGTCGTTGCCAGCCATGGTTCGGCGGTTTAGCTTCCCGTTCCGATTCTCCCGCCCGCCGGAGAATCGCCCGCGTGCGCAGCAGCAGCTCCCGGGGGCTGAATGGCTTGACGACGTAGTCGTCGGCGCCCAGTTCCAGACCGATGATGCGGTCCGCTTCCTCGCCGCGGGCGGTGAGCATGATGATGGGGGTCGCCGCCGTGCGGGGATCGTTTTTCAGTTGTCGGCAGAGCTGATATCCGTCGATTCCCGGCAGCATCAGGTCCAGCAGGATCAGATCCGGCAGCTTGCGTTTGATGTGCCGCATCGCCTCCTCGCCGTTCTCCGTCAGGGTTATGGAAAAATCACCACTCACGCGGAAATGGTACGCCAGCAGGTCGAGGATGTCCTGGTCATCCTCGACGATGAGGATGTCACTGGTCGCCATCGTTGCGTCACCTGTTCCACTTGCCCGGAATACCGGCCGGGGTTTCCGTTGATTGTTCCGTCGTACCCTACAGAATCTGTGCCGCTTCGTCGGCGAGCCGGCTGCGTTCACATTTGTCGAGGATGACGGTCGCGGCGATGCCGGAATTGTTCAGGCGGAACTTCTCCGCCGCGTTCACCAGTCCGTTGTCCCGCTCGTCGAGATAGGGGTTGTCGATCTGTTCGGGATCCCCGGTGAGGATGAGCTTGGTGTTGTTTCCCGCCCGGGTGATGATCGTCTTCGCCTCGTGCGGGGTCAGGTTCTGTGATTCGTCGATGACGATGAAGGAGTCGTTGTAGGTCCGGCCGCGGATGTAGGTCAGGGCGTCGATTTCCACCATCTTCGTCTGCCGCAGATAGTCCATGGTGATCTCGGTGTACTGCCGCTTGATCAGCATCTCATCCTTGAATCCGGGGGCGTCATCGTGGAGATTGTCGATGATCAGCTCCAGGTTGTCGTAGATCGGTTTCAGCCAGGGATCGAGTTTTTCCTGGATGTCGCCGGGCAGGTAGCCGAGGTCGCGGCCCATGGGCACCGGCGAGCGGGTGGCGACGAGCTTCTTGAAGGGGCCGCTGAGGACCTGCAGCATGCCGGCGGCAAGCGACAGAAGGGTCTTGCCGGTACCGGCGATGCCGATGGCGAAGACGATTTGTACCGCCGGGTCAAGCAGGGCATCGAGCAGAAAGCGCTGCTTGGCGTTGACCGGGGTGATGCCAAGGACGTCGTCCACCGTCGTCAGGCGGCGGAATCCCTGCCGCCGGGGGTCGCCGGAATAGCGCATGAGGGCGCTTTTCTTGTCGTTGCTGGTGCTTTTGAAGATCCGGTATCCATTCAGCGGCGGCGGGTCGTGCAGACCGAGGCTATCGATATCGAAGATCCGGTCGGGGGCGGCGGCATAGATTGCGTCGATGACATCATCCGGTACGCCGACGGTGCATTCGCCTTCCGGGGGCCGCGCGGTGGTGGTCTTCTCGTGATTGTAGTCGTCCGCCGCCAGGCCCAGGACGTTGGCCTTGATGCGCAGGTTGACGTCCTTCGATATAAGGGTGGTTTCCTGTCGTGACCGTTCCTTGACCCCCAGGGCGGCGCCGAGGATAATGTTGTCGTTCTTGCTGTTGGAAAAATCCGGCGGGATGGCGGCGGCGCCGTCGCTCAGGACGACGAACAGCATGCCGCCGGAATCGAGCCGTACCCCGTCACGCAGGTTGCCGGTCAGCCGGTAGCGTTCCACCAGGCGGATGAACTCCCGGGCGTTGTAGCCCCGGAGATCACCGGACTTCTTCAGGCTGTCGATCTCCTCGAGGACGATGGCGGGGATGTGGATATTGTTGTCTGCAAAGGTTTCGAGGCAGTGGGGAGCGTAGAGGATGACGTTGGTGTCGAGGACGAAGTTTTTGGTTTTGCGGGTCCCTTTTGCGGCCATGCTGCCTCCCCGTGGATGGTTTGTGGTGCGGTTTTCCTTATGTTTTTCGAGCGTTAAAGGAACATAAGCATTGCGTTAAAAAATCGTGAGCCGGCGGAATCGGCACGGGGATAACATGATCTTAACCGGATGTTAGCCAATGTTTAACCGCCGGTTGTTAGCCCTTCCCGTAGCTGAGGGAGGGAACACGTGCAATCGCGGGCAGACATACACGTTCACAGCAAGTACTCGGATCGTCCCAGTGAGTGGCTTCTCAGGCGCATCGGCGCCCCGGAGAGTTTCATGGAGCCGCGGGAGATCTACCGCCGGGCCAAATCCCGGGGGATGGATTTCGTCACCATCTCGGACCACAACCGCATCGACGGCGCCCTGGAAATCGCCCATCTCCCCGATACCTTCGTCAGTTGCGAGCTGACCACCTATTTTCCCGGTAATCGGGCCAAGCTTCACCTCCTGGTGGCCGGCATCACCGAGGCCCGGTTCGCCGACCTCGACCGCCTGCGGAGCAACATCTACGACCTCCGGCAGTACATCGTCGCCCATGATTTGGTCTATTCCCTCGCTCATCCACTCTTTCGTGTCAATGACCGGCTGACCGTCGAGCAGGTGGAGAAGCTCCTGGTGCTGTTCAACCGCTTCGAGGGCCTGAACGGCACCCGGGATCCGCGTGCGGCGGATCTGGTGCAGGTGATCTTCGGCCATCTGACGCCGGAGCTCATCGACCGCCTGGCGGACAAACACGACATCGAGCCAGTCGGTCCCGAGCCCTGGCGCAAAACCTTCACCGGCGGCAGCGACGACCACGGCGGCTGCTTCATCGCCAGCGCCTTTACCATGACCCCCTACGCCGAAACCGCGGCGGATTTTCTCGCCCACGTCCGGGCCGGAAATCACCACATGGGCGGCACCTCAGGGAGCAGCCTGATGCTTGCCCACAGTTTTTACCAGATCGCCTACGACTACTACAAATCCCGGTTTCTCAGCGGTTTCAGAGGGAAAACCGATCTCCTCGGCGAGTTGCTCAAACGGTTGCTGGGGGTGGTGGAAGCGCCGCCGGCCGGCGGCGGGGCGCGCCGGCGGTTGCGGGATCTGGCCGGGAGTTTCGTCTGGGCCCGGCGCCGGCGGCAGTTGTCGCCGACCGAGCGCATGCTGGTGGATGAACTGGGCGGCCTGTTTGCCGGGCGCTCGCCCGACGATCTCGATCGCGAACTCCATGAACGGTCCTTTGAAACCTCGTGCCGGGTCTGCCACCACCTGGCCTGGACCTTCTTCGACGGATTCGTCCGCCGGATGCGTGGCGGCGAACTGCTGGACAGCCTGCAAACCATCGCCGCCCTGGGCCCGGTAGCCTTTTCCTTTGCTCCCTACCTGGCGGCGTTTTCCACCCAGCACAAGGATGAGGCATTTCACCGGCAACTGGCGGCACACTTCGAGAGTTCCCGCCACCTGGAGCGGCGCAGCCGCCGCGTGGCCCTGGTGGGCGATTACGCCCCGACCCTGGTCGACCGTGCTCTGGCCCTTGCCGGGACGCTGACCGGTCTGCCGGATCACGATCGGCAGCAGTATTTCCTGGTCACCAGCGCCGCCGGTGATCTGTCCGCGGCAGCGCTTCCGTGCCGCAATTTCAAACCGGTGGCGATGTTTTCCTACGATCGCGACGAGGAGCCCAGCGCGGTGTTCCCGCCCTTCCTGGAGGTGATCAGGATGCTGGAGCAGGAGCGTTTCGACGAGGTCATGATCCTGACCCCGGGCCCCATGGGCATTACCGCCCTGGCCGGCGCCCGGTTGCTTAACATCCGCCGGACCATGGTCTATGATCCGGAACATGCGGCAATCGTCGGTGAGCGCATGGCAGGTACCAACCTCGGCGAACTGATGGAGCGTTATCTCTGCTGGTTGTGCGAACTGGCGGACCGGGCCCTGGTGGGTTCCCTCGGCGCCCGTCACCAGCTCGTGAGCAGCGGCATGAATCCCGCACGGGTCGTACAGCTGCCCGGGCTTTACGGGGGGGCTGCCGCCCCGGCCTGCGCCGCGGCCTCCTGAATCCCGATGCAACCGTGAAAACCGCCGGGAACGTGCGTTTGGCGGCACCGCCGCAGCGGCAAAGTCACCGCCTGCGAATCCTCCGTGTCGGGGCGATTCACGAATCGCCCCGACATAAAGCCGTGCCAGTGCCGTAACACGGAATGGTGGCGAATCCATCCGGTAAGGACGTATATGAAGATCGCCCTGGTAACCGATGCCTGGCAGCCTCAGATCAACGGGGTGGTAACCACCTGGACCCATGTCCGGGAGGAACTCGGGCAGCTTGGCCACGAGCTGGTGCCGATCCATCCCGGCCTGTTTCGCACCGTTCCCTGCCCCGGTTATCCGCACATCCGTCTGGCCGTGCGGCCCGGAGCCGGCGTCCGCCGGCGCCTGGAAGAACTGGCGCCCGACGCGGTGCATGTCGCCACCGAGGGGCCCGTCGGCATTGCCGGCCGCGGCTGGTGCCGGCGGCACGGGGTGCCGTTCACCACCTCGTACCATACCCAGTTTCCGGCCTATCTGCACCGCTACGCCCGCATTCCCCAGGGTTTAACCTACCGTTTTCTCCGCTGGTTTCACGGCCCGGCGGCGCATATCCTGGTGCCCACCGCGTCCATCGCCCGGGAGCTGGAGGCGGAGCGCTTTGCGCGCCTGGCGGTCTGGACCCGCGGGGTGGATACCGAACTTTTCCGGCCGCGGGAAACCCGGCCTTACAACGTCCGGCGGCCGGTGTTTCTCTACTGTGGCCGGGTGGCGCGGGAAAAGAACATCGAGTCTTTTCTGAATCTCGATTTACCCGGCTCGCGGGTGGTGATCGGCGATGGCCCGGCGCGGGAAGAGCTGGAAAAACGCTTTCCCGACGTCGTCTGGTGCGGTTTCCGTACCGGTCGCGAGCTGGCGGAACACATCGCCGCCGGCGACGTCTTCGTTTTTCCGTCGCGAACCGATACCTTCGGCGTCGTGATGCTGGAGGCTATGGCCTGCGGCCTGCCGGTGGCGGCTTTTCCGGTGGCCGGGCCGGTGGATGTGGTGCGCCCGGGGGTAAGCGGATTTCTCGACGAGGATCTGGCGGCGGCGGCCGTCGCCTGCCTCGAGCTTGATGCCGAAGCCTGCCGGGCGCAGGCGCGGGAGTTCACCTGGCGCCGGGTGGCGGAGTTGTTTCTTGCCCATGTGGTGCGGCGGCCGCCGGCGGCGGCAGCGCAAGACGTCGCGGGTGGGATGCCGGGGGCCGCGGTGCCGGCCGGCAGTGGTACGGCCAAATCGGGGGGAGGGTTCTGATGACGGGGGAAAAACCGGCCAAGATCCGCGGCTGGCGTCACCTCCTGGCGGCCACCGGCTATTCCCTGGCCGGGTTACGGGCGGCGTGGGCTACCGAAACCTCCTTCCGCTTCGAACTGCTGGCGGCCGCCGTCGGCCTGCCGGTGCTGCTGGCGGCGCCGGTCCTCGGCTCCCTGAAAGCCGGGGTTGCCGGGGCCCATCTGCTGCTGCTGGTGATCGAGCTGTTGAATACGGCCATCGAGTACCTCGCCGACATGCTGGTGCCTGACACCTACAGCCGGGAGATAAAACGGATCAAGGATGTGGGCAGTGCGGCGGTGTTCGTCGGCAGTATCAACCTGGCGCTGCACTGGACGGTCGTGCTTTATGGTTGGCTGGGGCCGGCGTAATGGATTTTTAACGCGGCGGTAAACCAATGCTTACACGCTGACGGCAGCATGACCGCTACGGTAGTCGGCCACGGCAGTCAGTCTTCCGCGTTGTGCCGCCGATGTCGTTCGCAATGGGTACACGCCGCACGTCGCGGATTTTGCGCGCCGCGAATCCGGAAAACCGCCGTGGTGGAATCCGGTTGTCGCTGACGCCGGGACGTGATTACGGTTTGGTCGGCAAACCGCCGGCGGTCGCCGGCAGCGGATGAAACGGGACGGTCCCGCCAGGTGTTCCCCGGGACAGGGAACGCCGGGAACGGGGCGCCGGGAAAAGACGGAACGAGAAGAACTGGGGATGCACGGGATGGGTACGGATTCCGCCCGGCGTTGCCGGGAGATCATGGCGCGGCTCGGGGTGCCGGCGGCAGACGACGGTCTGCTCGCGACGCTGCCGTTTACCGCCGGGGATGTCACCGCCGGGACGGAGACCGAGCTCCAGGCGGGTGTTGTCGGTCGCCGTCGCGACGTCGATTTGCCGCGAACCATTGAATGCTCCAATTATTTCGCCAATATCATCCGTCGGGCCGGGTCGGGGGATCTTCCCCGCAAGGTGATCACCGACCTCGAGCGTTACCTGGAGGACAATCCCGACAACCTCTGGGAGAACAGTTGGGTACGTTTCCCCCGTTCCCGGCTGTCCCCGGCCGCCGGCGCGGTGCTGGAGCACGACCTGCTGGCCGACAAGCGATACCCGGAGATGGGACGACGCGGCGATGCGCAGCGCTTTCTTTTCTTTCCCGACGGTCGCGAGGAATATCTCCGGGTGCCGGTGAGCTATCTGCTCAAACTGGCACTGGCGGAGGCTGTCGGCGATGTCCGGCCGGCGTCAGCGCTTGTCCGGGGTCTCGGCCTGAAGCTGATGGCACACTTCATTAGTGACAACACGTCGCCGGAAACCACCTCATTTTACGTTGTATCCCCGGATGCCGCCGGCGGCATGGGTGCAGACCTGGCCCGGGAGAACGGCCGCCGTTACCTCCTCAGTCATCTGCTGGTGCTCTACGCCAACCGCCGTTTCGGCCTCGTCGATGACGGCCAGCAGGCGGAGGTGTATCTTTCGGCCCATCCGCCGGTGCGCCAGCAGTTGCTCAACGATTCCATCACCGATGCCTTCTACCGCGAGCTGTTCATGAGCCCCTGTCTGTCCGGCTGGGACCGCGGCGAGGAGAAGTCGGCCTACATGGGGCTGTGTCACCGGGTGTTGAGCCGCAGTCAGCTCAACGGCGTCGCCAAGCTGCGCGAGGCGGGGATCATCAACAACAATCTCGTCGTTCTGCCCAATGTCTCCAGCACCAGCCTGGCCAACAACGGTACCCACATCAGCATCGGCAGTCGCCGGCTGAGCGCCGTTCTGGCCGCGGGCGACGGTGCTTTCACCCCCGCGGACGAAAAATACGTCGGCGACCTGGTGATCAAGGTCGTCGAACATTTTCTGCCGCTGTTCGTCGGTACCTACGCCGCTTCTCCCTACCGCCTCGATTTCGAGGAATTCCATCCCGAAACCGTACTCGGCTTCCTGCCCCACGAGCTGGACTACACCCACCTGCGAATGTTCTGGCGGCGTTGGAAAAAGAAGGCCCGGTTGCAGCGCCTGGGAACCGTCTTTACCCCTTTCGGCCCCCCATGGCTCGACCGGACGGTGGGTACCGCTTTGCGGCTGAAAGGCGATCTGGTACCTGATTTCCGCCTTGTCGACTACCTCGTGGCGCCGCTGAGCACCGAGCAGAGCCCGGCACTCAGCGGCGTGCCGGGCAACGACGAGCGGCTCAAGAATGACCTCGCCGATCTCGGCGTCTTTGACCGCGGCATGTCCCTCTACGCCCTCTACCGTCTGCGTCGTCATGCCTTCATGGGCTTCAGCGGCTTCGAGGGCCGCCACTACAGTCTGTTCGCCGACCTGCACGATGACCTGCGCCGGGCCGCCGATCTGCAGGTGCTGGTTACCGCTTGTGCCTGGAAGCTCATCGCCCGAGGACGGGTCACGCACGATCTGATCCCCGACAACCCCACCCTGGAGAGCGAGCGCCGGCAGATCTTCTTTGCCACTGCCGTCGGCTTGCCGACCTTCTTCGTCGGCCGCGGCAGCCGCAACCGTTTCCTCGCCGATGTCGTGCGCCGTACCCGCCAGGTTCGCGCCAGCCGCCGCTATCCGGGCTATATGCGGGTGAAGAACACCGAATACCGCCGGGCGCTGATCGAGTACCTCCGGCGGGAGGCCGCCGACCTGGTGGAGATGTACGGATGTGGCGATCTGCTGAACGACCTGGAGGAGCGCGTCCGCTTCCCGGCGGCCCATGCGGCCTCGCACCGTCTGGTGGCCGGGGTGTTGGCGGAAGGCGGGGTGCAAAGTCCCTTCCGGTTGCGGGCGCGGGAGTTCAACACCCTGCACGAACGCTACTGCCGCGGTACCCTGCGCCGCGGCCATCTCGACCGGGCATGGGACGGTCTGGCGGTGGACCTCGACGGGCAGCGTCACCGCGGCGCGGAGATGCGCCGGATCATCGGTGATCGTGATCCGGGCGTTTTTGTCGCCGATGTCCGCCGGGAGATAGACGCCGGGCGGGCCGATGCGGCAACGCTGGAAAAAACCATTCACTTGCTGATCGTATCCCTGGCCGATGACCTGGCATGCGATGATACGATGCCGGCAGCGGCGGGGAAGGATGTAGCCGATGATGTCCCATCAATATATCGAGCGGCAAACGGGTGAGGTGCGCTCCGAGGAGCTCTACGCCGACCGGGTGATCAACTTTCTTTACTCGACCGTGCGGGAGCGGGGCGGACCGCTGTTCCGGGCGGTCACCGGGCGGCGCATGTCGGCGGTGCTCGGCGCGGTCAACTTCGATCTTGGTTATGGCCCACAGACGGCCCGGGTGCGGCGTTTTCTTGCCCGCAACGGGGTTGATTTCTCCGAATGTCTGGTGCCCGAAGCCGCCTTGAAGACCATGCGCCAGGTTTTCGAGCGCCAGATTCGCTATTGGGATTGCCGGCCCATGGACGTCGACCCGGCGGCGGTGGTATCCCCCGCCGACGCCCGGGTGGTGGTGGGAACCATGGATTCCGCTTCGCTGCTCTTCCTCAAGGAAAAGTTCTTTTCCTTTCCCGAACTGTTGGGAGGCGACCGCGAGCGCTGGCAGGCGACCTTCGTTGGCGGCGATGCGGCGATCTTCCGTCTCACCCCCGACAAGTACCACTACAACCACTGCCCGGTGACCGGCGTGGTGGCGGACTGCTACGAGGTGGACGGCTGCTACCATTCCTGCAACCCGACGGCGGTGGTGCGCCAGGTGACACCCTATTCCAAGAACCGCCGGGTGGTGACCGTCATCGACACCGACGTCGACGGCGGCAGCCGGGTGGGACTGGTGGCAATGATCGAGGTGGTGGCGCTGATGATCGGCGACATCGTCCAGTGCTACAGTGCGCACCGCTACGACGACCCGCAGCCGGTGGAGCCCGGCATGCGGCTCGAAAAGGGTCGGCCCAAGAGTCTCTATCGGCCGGGGAGCAGCACCGACATCCTGCTCTTTCAGCCCGGCCGGGTGGAATTTGCCGCCGATCTGGTGGCGAACCGCGGGCGCCCGGATGCCGCGAGCCGTTTCACCATCGGGTTCAACACCAGCCTGGTGGAAACCGAGGTGCGTCTGCGTTCCACCATCGCCCGGGCCGCCGGCCGCATGGGGGTGTAGATGACCTCTTTACCGGTGTCGGGGGCGGAATCGGAATTGCGCCGGCAAATGGTGTTTACGAGTTCCCCGCGAAGGTACGTGTTGATGAATTCCTGCCGCCGACCACCTGGGGCGCCGACTCCTGACTCCTGATTGCTGAATCCTGTCACCGTTTGCGGAGATTACCGATGACCCCTGACGCCTTGCTTTTCCTCGTTGTTCTGACAATTGTTACCTTTGGCCTGTGCTGGTGGGGTTTTACCGTACTTCCCGGCGAACGCTGGCAGGTGCTGGCCACGGTGCCGCTGCGCCGGGTCGAAAGTGGCGGCTGGGTCGGCCTCAATCTTACCTGGTACGGCCTGCTGTCGGCCAATGCCTACCTGGCGGCGGTGGCCGTGGCCCTGGTGCTGTTCGGTTCCGTCGGGGTGTCCATTGCCCGGGCACTGGCGCTGGTGGGGATCGTGCTGGCGGCCTGTGTTCCGGCGGCGAGGGCCGTCGCCCGCATCGTCGAGAAGAAAGCCCATACCCTTACCGTCGGCGGCGCGGTGTTTGTCGGTACCTTTGTTCTGCCGTTGACCATCTTCGGCATGAACCGGGTGCTGTCCGGCGGCTGGCGGGAGCCCCTGCCGGTAATGCCGCTGCTGGCGGCCACCGCCATTGCCTATGCCTTCGGTGAGGGCTACGGTCGCCTGGCATGCATCAGCTTCGGCTGCTGCTACGGTAAGCCGGTGAGCCGCTGTCGGGGGCTGACGCGGCGGCTCTTCGCGCGCATGCACTTCATTTTTCACGGGGCGACCAAAAAGGTGGCCTACGAAGGCGGGCTTGATGGGCAGCCGGTAGTGCCTGTCCAGGCGTTGACCACGGTCATCTACACCGGTACCGGAATTGCCGGGACGGCGCTGTTCTTTGCCGGTCGTTTCCGCACCGCCTTCCTGCTGGTGGTTATCGTGACCCAGCTCTGGCGCTGGCTCTCGGAGATGCTGCGGGCCGACTACCGCGGCGGCGGCCGGTTGTCCGTTTACCAGATCATGGCCCTGATCGGTGTGGCCTTCAACGTTGTTCTTGCCGGGCAGCTGCCGCCCGTTGCCGCAACCCCGTTTCCGGCCGCGGCCGCCGGTCTGCGGCTTCTCTGGCAGCCCGCGATACTCCTCTCCCTCCAGGTACTCTGGGCGGCGCTGTTCCTGCACACCGGTTGCAGCCGGGTGACCGGCGCTACCCTGGCGCTCCACGTTCACCGCGAACGCATCTGACGGATCCCCCGTTCGGCGATATGCAGACGATGTTCCCGTGACGGTGGATAGCCGCGGCCGCCGCCGTCTTGACGACTGCCGCGGGTCGGTGACGTGCCGGCCGCCCGGACGCGGCGGCTTTACCGCGCTGGTAAAGCGGTGCCGGGCACCGGTAAGCGGGTGGTACCTCCGCGTGGGAAACGATACCGACGGCCCTGCGGCGAAGCCATCGGGCTTGACAGGCCGGAAAACTCC
Source organism: Candidatus Anaeroferrophillacea bacterium (assembly GCA_016933675.1). GTDB lineage: Bacteria > Desulfobacterota > Anaeroferrophillalia > Anaeroferrophillales > Anaeroferrophillaceae > JAFGAM01. The sequence continues at coordinate 4,624 of JAFGAM010000008.1, read as the reverse complement.
ATGTAAGCGTAAACACGCCTCTTATTCCCGGTCGGGGGGCGGCCGGGGTGAGGTGCGGCGGTACGCTTTCGCCGGCGGATGCCGGTGAGAGCCCGATTCATCAGTTGACCGCAAGGTGATCGATGGCACCCATGGCGCACGGATATGAACGGGTTGTGGTTAGCGGCCTGGGGGTGGTTTCCCCCATCGGCATCGGGGTGGAAAATTTCTGGCGGGCGGCCCGGGACGGTCGCTCGGGCATTGAGGACATCCCGGCCTTCGCCGGCCTGCCGCTGGCGGACTATCGCTGCCGCATCGCCGGCCGGGTGCCGGATTTCGATCCCTCCCGGTATGCCGCTGCATACGCCGGCATCGAGCGTCTCGACCGCTACGCCCAGTTCGGGCTGGCGGCGTCCACCGAGGCGGTGCGGGACGCCGGGCTTGCGGTTACGCCCGACAACTCCCACCGTGTCGGCGTCATGGTCGGTGCCGGAATGGGGGGGATGCTCATCGGCGAGCGGGAGTTCGACCGGCTGTATCGGACCCTGAAACCGCATCGGGTACATCCCGGCTTCATTCCCGGCATCACGCTCAATTCCGCTTCCGGAGTCATTGCCATCGCCCTTGGCGCCCGGGGGCCCAACCTTACCACCTCCACCGCCTGTTCCTCCAGTGCCCATGCACTGGGTCAGGCCATGTGGGCTATCCGCACCGGTCAGGCCGAAGCCGTCGTCACCGTTGGCGCCGATGCCAGCATCACGCCGCTGGTGTTTGCCGGTTTCGGGACGCTGCGCACGCTGTCCACCCGGTTTAACGACGAGCCGCAGCGGGCGTCGCGGCCCTTCGATCAGTTGCGGGACGGCTTTGTCATGGGTGAGGGCGCGGCGGCCCTGGTGCTGGAGTCCCAGACTGCGGCGCGCCGCCGCGGGGCGCGGATCTACGCCGAAGTGGCGGGCTACTCCGGGGTTGGCGAAGCGCATCACATGGTCATTCCCCGTGAGGACGGCACCGAGGTGGCGCGGACCATCTCCCTGGCGCTGGCCGACGCCGGGATCCCCCCTGCCGCGGTGGACTATGTAAATGCCCATGCGACCTCTACCACCATTGGTGACGTGGTGGAGGTCAGGGCCCTGCGCCGGGTTTTCGGTACCCACGCCGACCGCCTGCTGATCAGCGCGACCAAATCGATGATCGGCCATACACTCGGCGCTGCCGGAGCCATTGCCGGGGTGGTGTGCGCCCTGACCCTGGAGACGGGGGAGGTGCATCCGACGATCAATTACGAACAGCCTGATCCCGAATGCCGGCTGGCGGGGATATCCGCTGCGCCATGCCGGGCGGATATCGATGTAGCGCTGTTGAATGCCTTCGGTTTCGGCGGCAGCAACGCGGTGGTGGTGCTGCGTACATATGAGGGGTAGTCACGGGGGCGGCCTCGTTGCCGCGCTGCCCCGCGGGACGGCGTCAGGCGGCATGCGGGCGAAGCCGGGTTACCGTGCGGAATGAATCTTGTTTTCTGTCCTGGCCGTCGGCACGCGGTGCGGACGTGGCGGAAGGGAGGCGACCTTTATGACCGATACCGTGGATGTGACCGGCCGTATCCGGCAGGAACTGGCCGTATGGCTGCGGCGTGATGTGGTGGAGGTGCAGCCGGAGCATGCCCTCCGGGATGATCTGGGACTCGATTCAATGGCCATTATCGAACTGCTGTACAGCATCGAGGACGCCTTCGGGCTGCAGATTTCCGACGAGGATCTCGCCGGGCTGATGACGGTGGGCGATGTTGCCGCCTATGTCGAGGGGCGGCTGGCTTCCTGAGTATCCCGGTTGCAGAGATGAGGATACCGCAATAACTGAACGGTGACCGGCCAATCGGTCGGCTGAAACAACGAGGTGCAGGGTGTCGGGGAAGCGAATGCCGCGGGAATTGCCGTTGGATGAGATTGCCGCCCTGGTGGACGGCCGCATCGTCGGATTGGGGAGCGTGATCGTTACCGGGGTATCCTCTCTGGAGGATGCGGGGCCGGATGATCTCGCCTATGTCGCCGGTCGGCGTCACGTCGATGCGGCGCGGAAGTCCGCCGCCGGGGCGCTGGTGGTCGAGCAGCCCCTTGCCGATCTGGACAAACCGCAGGTGGTGACGGAACATGCGGCCCTGGCATTCGCCCGCATTACCGCGCACTTCTTTGTTGCCCCCCGCCGGGATTATGGCATCGATCCCGGCTGTGTCATGGGTGAGGCGGTGATTTTGGGTGCCGGGGTGACCATCCGTCCGCGGGTGACCGTCGGCGACCGGGTGACCATCGGTGACCGGGTGACGCTGTTCCCCGGCGTGGTGGTCGGTGACGACGTGGTCATCGGTGACGATACCGTCATGTATCCCAACGTCACCATCGGTGACGGTTCGCGCATCGGCGCACGGGTGATCGTCCACGCCGGGACGGTGATCGGCAGTGACGGGTTCGGCTACGTGCAGCACGAGGGGCGGCACTGGAAGGTGCCGCAGCTCGGTATTGTCGTCATCGAGGATGACGTCGAGTTGGGGGCCAATGTCACCATCGACCGGGCGACCTTCGGGCGGACGGTCATCGGCCGCGGCACCAAGGTCGACAACCTGGTGCAGGTGGGCCACAATGTGGTCGTCGGGGAGCACTGCATTATCGTTGCCCAGGTGGGCATAGCCGGCAGCACGAAGCTCGGCAGCCACGTTATGGTCGGCGGTCAGGCGGGGTTGTCCGGGCATCTCGAGATCGGCAGCCGGGCGATGATTGCCGCCCGTGCGGGGGTGGCCCACGATCTTGCCGCCGGGCGGGTCGTTTCGGGGGCTCCGGCGATGGACCATACCACCTTCCTCCGCGCTCAGGGGGTGTTTTCGCGTCTGCCCGAGATGCGCCGCCGGCTTCAGGATATGGAACGGCGGCTCAGGGAACTGGAGGGCGCCGCGGCGGCCGCCGCCGAAAGCGACGATGCCTGACTTCGCCGGGATGTTCGCGGTGCATTCCGGAAGGCGTTGTGGCCGTGCCGGTCGACGTGCCTATCCGGCGTCGTGGCGCCGGTCGGAGTGGTGCCGGTGAAATTCGATCTGCCCGCCCTGGCCCCCCTGGTGGCGGTGCTCTACCGTCTGCTGACCCGCCTCGTGCGTTATGACGACAATGGCGAATGGCAGGCGATTCTCGCGGCCCACGCGGCGGGGGAGACCATTGTCCTCGCCCTCTGGCACAATGAACTCTTCGCCCTTACGGGCTATGGTTCGCGGCGGGGGCGGAACTATGTTACCGTCGTCAGCCAGTCGCAAGACGGCGAGCTCATCGCCCGGGTGCTGGAGCGCTTCGGCCACGTCACCGCCCGGGGGTCGAGTTCCCGCGGTGGGGTGCGGGCCCTGTTGTCCTGTATCCGCGAGATGAAGCGGCACCGGCGCATCGGTGTCTTTACCGTCGATGGTCCCCGCGGCCCGCGCCACGAGGTGAAGGACGGCGTCATCTACGCCGCGCACCGCGCCGGCGCCCTGATCTTTCCGCTGCGGGCGGTGCCGCGGTGGAAGTTCGTATTCACGAAATCTTGGGATCGCTTCGAGGTTCCCTGGCCGTTCACCCGTTGCCGTGTCCTCGTCGGGGAGCCCTACCGCATCGCCGCGGCGGTTCTTGACGATGTTGCCCTGGAGCGGGAGCGCCGGCGCCTCGAAGAGCGCCTCGAGGGGCTGGGAGCGCCCGCGGTTCGCTGATATTTACGATGGTGTTCCGACAAGGTGGATATGGTAGGTCGGTGGTGAAAGGGTGTGCGGGGGACATGAAACCTCAATTCGTATTGTTGTCTGCGGTGATGCTCCTGGTGTTCCTCTGCCTCCCGGCGGCCATCGTGCCGCCGCCTGTCGCCGCGAGTACGGACACGGCGTGCCGTGCCCCTTCATGCCGGCACAATGTCCTCGTGCTGCACTCCTATCACCACGGCTTCTCCTGGGATGACGAGATCGACCGCGGTATTGTCGCCGGGTTCGACGGGTCGGGCCGGCGGTCGGATATCCGCTTTGAGTACATGGATACCAAGCGGCACCATGACGATACCTACCGGCAGCGCCTGCTGGATCTCTACCGCTGCAAGTTTGCCGGCGATTCGTTCGATGTCGTCATCACCGTCGATAACAACGCATTCGACTTCCTGCGGCGGCAGCGGGATGAATTGTTCCCCGGTACTCCGGTCGTCTTCTGCGGGGTGAACAACTTTCAGGACGATATGCTGACCGGGCTGGAGGGCTTTACCGGTGTCGTCGAGAAGGTGGATATCCGGTCGACGTTGTCGGCCGCCGTTCGGCTGCACCCGGAAACCGCCCGGGTCGTCGTCTACGGCGACGGTTCGCCGACCTACCGGGCCAACCGTGACCTGCTGGAACAGGTGATACCGGATCATGTCACCACGCGGAAGTTCGAGTTCTTCGAACGGCCCGGCCTCCAGATCGACGCGGTGCGCGCTCATGTCCGTGATCTGTCGGCCAACAGCCTGATCCTGTTGATCACCACCGTCCGGGACCATAACGGCCGGCTGCTTTCCTTCGAGGATTCCGCCGCCCTGATCGCCGCCGCCGGTACGGTGCCGGTCTACGGCTGCTGGGATTTCTTCCTCGGCCACGGGATCGTCGGCGGCATGCTGG
>JAFGAM010000056.1 GCA_016933675.1 Candidatus Anaeroferrophillacea bacterium | reverse complement strand
GGCCGCTCCCTGGTGGTGGGCAAACCGGTGGCGATGCTGCTGCTCCGCGAGCACGGCACGGTGACCATCTGCCACTCCCGTACCGAGGATCTGCCCGGTGTCTGCCGTGAGGCCGACATCCTCATCGCCGCCGTCGGCCGCGCCAAAATGGTCAAGAAGGACTTCGTCAAGGCCGGTCAGATCGTTGTCGACGTCGGAATCAACGAGGACCCCGACAATCCCGGCAAATACTGCGGCGACGTCGATTTCGCCGAGGTGGAGCCGGTGGTCGGCCGGATCACCCCGGTACCTGCCGGCGTTGGTTCGGTGACCACCGCGGTACTCTGCAAGCAGACGATCATGGCCTGCGAGATGCAGAACGGCTGACCCCCGCCATGCCCACCGGAAAAGACATATCCCCGCCGCCCGGCCTCATCGAGGCCGGGCGGCTTTTGGCGTGCGGAGCGTGACGATATGACCACCGTGCGGGAACGGCAGGAAGCCCGCGAGGCCGCCTACCTCGCCCCCCATGCGGCGCTGAGCTCCGTGAGCCGTGGCCGGCAGCGACCCGAGCCCCCCTGCCCCTACCGCATGATCTACCAGCACGACCGCGACCGCATCATCCATTCGAAATCCTTCCGGCGGCTGAAACACAAGACCCAGGTCTTCCTCGCCCCCAGCGGCGACCACTACCGTACCCGCCTGACCCACACCCTGGAGGTGGCCCAGATCGCCCGGACCATCTCCCGGGCACTAGGCCTCAACGAGGATCTGACCGAGGCCATCGCCCTGGGCCACGACCTCGGCCACACCCCTTTCGGCCACTCCGGCGAGGCGGTGCTCGACCGCCTGCTGCCGGGCGGTTTCCGGCACTATTATCAGAGCCTCCGAGTGGTGGAGATCCTCGAACGCGACGGCCGCGGCCTGAACCTCTCTTTCGAGGTGCGCGACGGCATCGGCAAGCATTCCAAGGGCAAGGGCGACATCATCTCCCCCGACCCCAACTGCCGGGCGGCGACGCTGGAAGGCCGCATCGTCCGCCTTGCCGACATCATCGCCTACGTCAACCACGACATCGACGACGCCATCCGTGCCCGGGTGATCCGGCGGGACGATTTACCGGCAACCTGCAGCGAGGTACTCGGCGACAGCCATTCGGCACGCATCAACACCATGGTCACCGACATCGTCGACCGCAGTCTGGAACAAAACGGCGCCGAACTGGCGATCAGCCCGGCGGTACTGACGGCCATCACCCGGCTGCGGGATTTCCTCTACGAGCGGGTCTACGACAACCCCACTGTCCACGGCGACTTCATCAAGGCCCGGCGGGTAATCGAGGACCTGTTCCATCACTTCACCGGCAACCCGGGCGAGTTCCGCACCCGCCACTACCCGGCTTACCGGGACGAGGACACCCTGGAACAGAACGTCGGCGACTTCATCGCCGGCATGACCGACCGTTTCGCGTTCGCGATGTTCGAGGAAATTTTCCTTCCCCGCCCCTGGATGATCCGCTGAGGCGCCGGCGGCCACCGCCGCCGACCGTACCCGTATCACGCTTGCAAAAGCAAAATAAATTTCCTATATTTTTCCTGCCCGCTGGCGGTGGTTTCATGACCGCTCCAGCTTCGTCGTGGCACGGCAGGTTGAGTCGTTCAACGTACTTCCATGGTACACCTTCCGCAACTTTTGCGCGCCGCACATCCGAAGTTTTGTTGGGGCGACCCTGCCGCTCGCCCGCACGGTGCCATCCTCTTCGGTACTTTTTGGCAGTTTTTACGGTTTCATCCTGGGTACCTGACGACGAAAATCACAGGCAACAATACACGGAGTTCAAGATGCCGGAAACAACCCCGCCACCCTGGCACGCCGCCGCAACCGCCGACGTCATCGCCCGGCTGGAAACCGCCGAAACCGGCCTGAGCGCCGCCGAGGCCCGCCGGCGGCATCTCGACGCCGGCCCCAACCGCCTGCCCCGGCCCCCGAAGCGGAGCCTTTTCGTCCGTTTTCTGCTGCAATTCAGGAACATCCTCATCTATGTCCTGCTGGCGGCAACGGCGGTGACCCTCGCCATGGGGCATCTGGCGGACGCGGCGGTGATCTTCGGTGTCGTGCTGATCAACGCCCTCATCGGCGTCATCCAGGAGGGCAAGGCGGAAAAGGCGCTGGATGCCATCCGCGACCTGCTCTCCCCCGCGGCCGCGGTACGCCGCGACGGATCCCTGGTCACCGTGCCGGCCGAGGAACTGGTGCCCGGCGACGTGGTGGTGCTCCAATCGGGAGACAAGGTTCCCGCCGACCTGCGGCTGTTCGCCATCCGCGACCTGCGCATCGACGAGGCCCTGCTCACCGGCGAATCGGTGCCGGCGGAAAAGCGGACCGATCCGGTGGCCACCGACGCCCCTGTCGGCGACCGCGCCGGCATGGCCTTCTCCGGCACCCTGGTGACCTCGGGCCAGGGCCGCGGGGTGGTGACCGCCATCGGCAAGGATACCGAGATCGGCCGCATCAACGCCATGCTCCAGGAGGTACAGACCCTCACCACACCGCTGCTGCGCCAGGTGGACCAACTGGCCGCCTGGCTCAGCACCGCGGTGGTGCTGCTCGCCGCCGCCACCTTCGGGTTCGGCATCCTGTTGCGCGACTACACCGCCGGCGAGATGTTCCTCGCCGCCGTCGGTCTGGCGGTGGCGGCGATCCCCGAAGGGCTGCCGGCGATCATGACCATCACCCTCGCCTTCGGGGTCCGGCACATGGCCCGCCGGCAGGCGATCATCCGCCGTCTGCCGGCGGTGGAAACCCTGGGTTCGGTGGGCGTCATCTGCTCCGACAAGACCGGCACCCTGACCCGTAACGAGATGACCGTAAAAACGGTCATCACCATCAACGGCATGTTCGATGTGGGCGGCAGCGGCTACCGCCCGCAGGGCGGTTTCTCCCGCGCCGGCACCGACATCGAGCCGCATGATTTTCCCCAACTGACGGCCATCACCCGCGCCAGCCTGCTCTGCAACGACGCCGCCCTGACCCAAGAAAACGACGACTGGCGGCTCACCGGCGATCCCACCGAGGGGGCACTGCTGACCCTGGGGATGAAAGCCGGGTTTAATCCGACCCGTGAAGAGGAACGACAGCCGCGCACCGATGTCATCCCCTTCGAATCTTCCCACAAATACATGGCCACCCTGCACCACGATCACGCCGGCGGTGCCGTCATCTACCTCAAGGGTGCACCGGAGCGGGTGCTGGAGATGTGTTCCTGGCAGCGGGATGAGGGTGACGATCTGCCCCTCGACCGGGGTTTCTGGCATGAACAGCTCGATCTGGCCGCCGGCCGCGGCCAGCGGTTGCTGGCGGTGGCCGTCCGCACGGCGGACCCCGAACTGCGCGAACTGACGCCGGCAATGGTGGATGGCGGCATGTCGCTGCTGGGCATCGTCGGCATCATCGATCCGCCGCGGGAGGAGGCCATCGCCGCCGTGCGCCGCTGCCGGCAGGCGGGGATCACGGTCAAGATGATCACCGGCGACCATGCCGTCACCGCCGCCGCCATCGGGCGCGAGATGGGCATCGGCGACGGCAGGCGCGTGCT
>JAFGAM010000055.1 GCA_016933675.1 Candidatus Anaeroferrophillacea bacterium | reverse complement strand
TGGCCATCATGACCACGACCACCCCGATCACAAAAACGAAGAACGTACGCATGACCATTGACCGGACTGTGACAACCGCCAAAATACGGCAACAAGTGATGCACGGCAACAGTTCCAGGTTCACGGCGCGCAAAAGCTGAAGAATGAGGCGTACATGGAAGTACGACGCGGTGACTCATGCTTGCGGACTGTCCGCGTGCGGCACGCACAGGCAGGCAACGAAGAAGACGAGAAGATGGAACAGCAAGTAGAAAATTTATCAATACGTGTCTGAAGACACGTATCACCCCAAATTCCAGTCGCGGCAGCCGCCGCCCCCGCAGTACATAAGCAAATCCAACCACGAAGGTTTCCCCGGCATTGTCCGACCACGGCGGCATTGCACCGTCGGCGTTTGCGCTTTTCACGCCGTTTGTTACGGCCGGGAAGCGCCTGCACCGCTCTTGCCGTGCCCCTGGTCGTTCGGAATCCGCATGCAGCGATTCCGTATGCCGGTCGTCCAGTGTCCATCAATCATGATGGCAGGGCAACAACCGCCATGAACCAGATGGCACCATAACCGCTCCAGATTCAAAGCACACCGGCCCTGGAAAAAGACGCACAGAGAAGTGCGCCGCCGTGACCAGGGTTGCCGCACAGCGGAGAAGACAATGCGGTTGCGAAGCCATCAGCAAACCGGAGGAAACCGTTATGCGCCAGCGTCCCCTCATGCACCGTCGCGGCATTATCTTCGCCATCGCGGCAATCATCCTGTTGTCAATCGCCCTTGTCGGCCCGGCAGCAGCCGGTGAAACCGCCACCAACTCTGACAACCCCGTCACCCTGGCGCCGATGACCGTGCGCCAGACCCTGGCCACCCCCACCCGTCAGGAAGGCGACCTGCTCTACACCGGCACCGAGGTCACCGCCGACGGTATGGAACTGGCCGGTCCCGGCGCCGTTTCCAGCGCCTTCGCCACCCTTGACATCCTGCCGGGCATCAATGTCGAATTGCAAGATCCCTTCGGTATCAGCGGCACCAATGTCCGCATCCGCGGGGTCTCGAGTTCGAAAACCGGTATGTCGGTGGAAGGCCTGCCGAACTATGGCATCATGGGCATCGGCCCACGGGACTATCTCTACGACATGGAGAACATGGAGTCCATCGGCCTCTACAAGGGCGCCGCCCCTCCGGGGCTGGGCACCGGTGACGGCAACACCGCCGGTACCGTCGCGCTCAGGTGGCGCCGGCCGACCGAAGGGTTCGGGGCTATCCTGCGCCAGCAGATCGGCAACTACGATGCCCGGCGCAGTTTCGTGCGGCTCGATTCCGGTCGGCTGCCCACCGGCACCACCGGTTTTCTTTCCTGCTCCTACAGCGAAGTCGACAAATGGCGTGGTGCCGGTGATCTCGGACCCCGGGACCATGTCACCGCCGGTCTTACCCAGTCCTTGGGGGAGCGCTTCAAACTCGAAATGTTCTACAACTACAACGATATGGAATCAGACAATTTCGATTCCTTGAGCTATGCCGAGGCCAAAGACATCAAGCGCACCTACGGCCGGGACTACAACGAACACCTCACCGGCGATCCGGCGGTCGACGTCGATTATTACGGCTACCATCGGGGCGATTACGAAAACACCGAGTTCATGACCATTGCCTCCTTCACCGCCGCCCCGGGGCACGTCCTCAGCGTCAAGCCCTACTACTCCAGTGAAGACAAATCAAACCTGGACGGCGCCGCCGACAAGGTTACCGATCTCGAACGCCTCGGCGCCGTCGGTGAGTACCGCGGCGAATTTGCCGGCTGCCATATCTCGGCCGGTTACTGGTATGAATCCCACGACCTGGAGAAATATGTCCGGGCCAATCAGATCACCGCTACCGGCCGCACGTACAAGGGCTGGAAATACCTGACCGAAAATGACGGCAATGGCGATATTCACAGCCCCTGGCTGCAAGTAGGCCGGCGCTTCGGCAAATTCAGCGTGCAGGCGGGGATCAAATACTTCTCCTATACCGAGCCGGGCAGCACCGCCTACAAGGGCAGTGCCGCCGGCGGCACCCCGTCATCCTACAACGACGCCCTGGACAACAACCTGGGTGAAGATGCCGATCTGAGCCTCGATGAAATGACCTACGACGAATGGCTGCCGAGCCTGGCCCTGGGTTTTCAACTGACCCCCCGGCTGGAACTCTACGCCAACTACGGCCGCACCTATATGCGCCCCTACGCCTATGTGCCGCTGGCCAATACCTATGCCGGCAACCGGGCCGCGTTCAAGGCCGCCGGCATGACTTTGCAGGATATCTTCGACGAGTGGGAGATGGAAACCTCCGACAATTTCGACATCGGCTGCCGCTACCATCGGAAACGCTTCAACATCATCCCAACCATCTTCTATGCCAAGCATCACGACCTGCTGGTCAACGCCTTCGATCCCCGGGTCGGGGTCAACTATGACCAGAACCTTGGGGATGCCACCGCCTGGGGTGCCGAACTGGAGCTGAACCTCTATCCGACCGAGAACATCGTCGTCTTCTTCAACCCGAGCTATACGAGACTTGAGTTCGACGACGACTTCACCCGCGGCGATACGGTGGTCCATGTCGAGGGCAATCAGTACCCCGACACCCCGGAGATGCTGGTCAAAGCGGGGATGATCTGGACCATCGGCAACCTGGAGGTGGCCCCGACGGTAAAATACGTCGGCCGGCGCTACAGCACCGCCCGGGAAACCGAGCCAATATCCTCTTACGCCACCGCCGATCTGGGAGTGCGCTACACCCTGCCGAAGTTCGCCTGGTGTAAAGACCTGGCCGTCGGCCTGGATGTCACCAACCTGTTCGATAAAAAGTACGTCGGCCCCATCAGCGCCTCCGACGACGGCGATGGCGCTTCCTATAATCCGGGGACACCGTTTTCCGCCATCGCCTCGTTGCACGCGAAGTTCTGACGCGGATAATTTATGCCGGCAACGTAACCACGCATTGTACCTCAAACATCAGCCGCCCGCACTGCGGGACAGCCAACGAAACGTGACGATTTCGGGAATGCGTCAAGCGGTCCGGCGGCAACAACCACACATCATTCGGAAAGGAGCATCACCATGAAACAACGGCAACCGGAAGACATCAGAATCACCCTGCTGAGCATCGTTTTGCTGCTGACGGCCGGCATGTTTCTGCCGCCGATGACCGCGGCGCAGCAAACGGACAGTTATGTGTACTGGCGTCAGATCGGCATCCAGGCGGCCCGGCAGGCAGTCGGCATGATGCGGGACCAGGAAGGCATTGAAAGCCTGCTCTGGTCGCTCAGTGATGATTTCATTGTCCTGACCAACGCCGGCTATGCCGAAATCGATGGCCGCGGCACCATGGGCGCACTTGATGGCTTGAGCAGCTATCTGAAGGTCAGTCGCGGTGACAACGACCTGATCGAGGTGCACAGCGACGCCGCCTGGCCGCTCTGGTTCGCCGTCTATCACAAGAACAGCGGCTTCTGTGCCTATCTCCAGGTTGATCCCGCGGCGATAGATCCGCAGGAAGATCGCTGGGCGGCGCTGCCGGAAACGCTTTTCGCCAGGCAGGAACTCGCGCGGATCGATGCGGCGCACCTCTACGCCAATGCCGCGGAACTCAGCCAGAAATTCAATGACAAGATCTTTGGCGGCAACGAGTTTCGCATCGTCACCATCGTCAACGGCAAAACCGCGGGCGCGCCGTTATACGCCATCCGGGCGTTCGAATTTCATGACCACTATTGCATGGGGGTTACCTCCGGTCTCTTGATGGGCCGTTATATCGTGGAGTTCTTTCCTCTCGCCTCGGGCGGTAAATATTTTGTTCAGACCGTACAGCCATGGTGCAAGGAAGATGCGCTGGTCGTCCTGCTCAACACCACGCCGGGGAAAAAAGGGTATGCCGTATCCCTCGCCACGGATGATGATGTTGCCGGATGGCCGGACTGGGCCGTCGATGGCGCAACCCGCTCCATGGATGCGGCAACGACCATCATTTACCGTCTGAACCCGGCATCGAACCGCTGGGATGGTCAGGTTCTCGCCTTTGTCTGGGCCAACACCGGCTGCCCGAACCATGGCGATTCGACCATCAACATGGTCTGCAACGACCTCTGGTATCTGGCGAACATCGACCGACCGGAGGATTTCATCAAGGTTCTCCGTGAGTTTGAACTTCCGGCGGGAGTAACGCCCCAAAGTCTGGCCCGCCCCGGGATTGACCCGATCCTTGCCCTGGATGCCCTGGCACAATAACAAACCGATACCCGGCTTCGGCGGCCGGCATGCTCCGTCACGGGCGTGCCGGCCGCCGTTTGCCTTATCCCCGGCAGCCGGCCGCCGCAAGGTCGATTTCTGATATCGCGGACCAGTGTTCCAGCGACACCACCGCGCCGCAACCGACTGCAAAGCTTCTCGTGAAGGGCATATCCCATGCATGATATCAACTACGACCACGAGCACGAACTGAAGGAACACGAATTCCTGGGGTGTTGCCGAAACTGCCGCAACAGCCTGAACATCATCAAGCCCCACATCATGGCCTTCGCGGCACGATTGGCTGAATTCCCCCGCGAGCGGCTGGAAAACCTGCCACCGGACGAAGCCTACCGGCTGTTCCAGTTACTTGATGATCTGGCCCACTTCGAGACCGGCACGCGCCTGGCCCGGCTGATCCTGGATGAGCCGGAGATTCGCCTGGTGCTGCCGGCGATCCGGAGTGTGTATACCATCTTTTTCTCCATCCATGAGCGCCACCTCGCGAGGAAACTCCTGGCCGCCGACGAACCGTGGAAAACCCTGGCCGACTTTCCGCTGTACCCGCGCTACAAGGACCTGGTCCACAACCAGACGAAGGCCATGTCACTGCCGGCACGCCGGCGCCGGCTGATTTTCATCGGCTGCGGTCCCGTCCCCATCACCCCGATCCTTTTGAGCCGGCTCTATGACATGAAAACCACGGGGCTGGAGGCGGCGGCTGAACACGTCGCGGCGGCACAGCAGGTCGTACGGTGCCTGGGGCTGGAAACGTATATCGAGATCATTCACGGTGATGATCGCCTGCTGCCCGATCTGGAATGGGATATGGCCCTCGTCGCCGCGTTGGCCGAACCGAAGAAACGGATATTCTCCTCCCTCAAGCGGGCCATGACGGCACGGAAAAGACCCGGCCCGGTGATGTTCAGAACCTATACCGGGATGCGCGAGGTGCTCTACCAGCCGGTGCCCGCCGAGGCAATCGAGGGCTTCCACATCGTCGGCAAGGTATACCCCACCGGTCGAGTGAACAACACGACAATCTTCGTGGAACCGGATATAACGGCGGAGAATCATCCATGACCGAAGCGGAATTCTACCACCTCAAGGCAGCGTTCCTGGAGATCGCCGCCGCGCTGGAAGATCTGGCCGGGGATCCGGAGAGTGGAGATCCTGGTCATGTCTACCGGGAGCATCTGCAGCGCATCGACCGACTGGCGGCCCGGCCGGTGGCCGCGAAGACCGCCGACCGCCTGGCCCGCGAGCCGGCGCTGCTGCCGGTGATCGCTCGGATCGCCAGGCTGAAACGCGAGGCCGGACTGCGGCTCGAATGCCGCCAGGCCGAGGCCATCGCCGCCGCGGACCGACCCTGGAGCCGCCTCCTCCAGTTTCCTTATTACGCCAACTACCTGGAACTGGCACGCATGGAACGCCGAGGGGCCGGGCTCGAATCTTGCGACCGGGTCGTATTCCTGGGCAGCGGGCCGCTGCCTCTGTCGCTGATCTGCCTCAATCGGCAATATCGGATACGGGGAACGGGGATCGAGCGGGACGGAGAACGGACCGCGCTCGCGCGCCGGGTAATCAAATCCCTCGGGCTGGCGGATGAAATCAGCATCCTTTGCGGCAGCCATTTCGATCTGCCGCTGAAGGAACCGGTCAAACTTGTGATGGTAGGCGCCGACGCCCGGCCCAAAGACGAGATCTTCGCCCATCTGGCCGCAGCCATGCGGCCGGGGGAGATGCTGTCCTGGCGCATCTACGAAAAGGGCCTGCGGCGACTGCTGGACGACGCTTCACGCCTCGACCCGCCGGCGGCGTTCACCGAGATCGGCCGCGTCCACCCCGAGCCGCCGGTGAACAACACCGCGGTGTTCGCCGTCAGGAATGACAGCTCGATTTCCGGCTCATTCAAGCCGGCAGCACGCTGACACGGAACCGACTTGATGAATCGGACTAAATAGGGTACGGGAGATAATGGAAAGCGTGGCAATTCATCAACATTTTCGGGAAGATTTTCAGGAGATTGCGAGCTTCATCCGAAAAAACCTGGCGGACTGGTTGGTTGAGCAGAGTTGCGGCAAACCACCCCAGGTATATGAGATCGAACTCCGGGGATGCATTATCCGGGTGGAAGAGGAACTGAAAAACCAGCGCGACCCTATGCGCCAGGGATTCGCTCTCGTGAAAAAGCGCTTTGAGCAGGTCGATAAGCGCTTTGAACAGGTTGAAAAGAGCTTTGAACAGGTTGATAAGCAGCTCGAAAACCTGACGCTGCGCATGGACAGCTTCATGCTCTGGTCTTTCGGCATTACCCTGACAGTGGGATGGCTGGTTGTCGCGGCGATAAAATATCTGCCCTGAAGTGGGCTACTTCTTGCGACGCGAAACGGGGGACATGATGCCCCCCGTTTCGCGGTTCGTGGCGGTGAACAGCCCCCCCGTGCGGTACAACGGGAGGCCGACATCTCTACGCTGCCTTTTCGCGGTCCTTCAGGTAGCCCAGCATGCCGCGCATGGTGTTGCCGAGGAAGTAGCGTTCGCGGGCATAGACGTCCGGAGGCAATTGCGTAATATTACGGTACACCTCGTCGTGCTCCCGGAGCCAGGCGAAGAGACGGTCTTCCATCCCTTCATCGCCCGCGGCGGCGACAGTCTCCACCCCGCGCACCCAGAGTGCAAGCTGGCGCCGGCCGATTTCGAGATATTCCATCGCCGGCTCCACCAGGCCGTAATGGGCGATGACCAGCCGGCGCGGATGCAGTGCCAGCATGCGGTCAATGGAGTCGAGGGCGACATCGAGAAAGAAGCGCGGCGGTGTTGCCGGGCGCATGTAGATGCCTTCCGGCACCGGGCTCCGCACCCCCACCACCTCGCCGCCGAAGAGCAGATCATCGAGCAGAAAACAGAGGTGATGCTGGGCGTGACCCGGGGTTTTGTACGCCCGGATGCCGGTGTCGCCAACCGTTTCATCGTAACCGATGCACGCCGCCGGCACCGGGATGATCCCGCCGTAGGCCTCGGCCATAGAGCCCAGCACCTGCAACGACCCCTGCCAGAGCTTCTCGGGCGCCACCATGTGGCGGATGCCATCAGGATGACAGATGACCCGGGCGGCGGGAAAGGTTTTCAAAAGTTCGCCGGTGCCGCCGGCATGATCGATGTGGATGTGGGTCAGCAGAATCCAGTCGAGGCGGTCGACACCCAGTTTTTTCAGCTCGGCGCACAGATGCGGAATGGTGGACCGGGGTCCGGGATCCACCAGCACGGTGAAGCGCTCGTCATGGTAGACCCAGGCGCTGATGAATCTGGTAAAACCCTCGAGGACGGGCTGATCGAGATCGATGCAATGGAGCCTGGCGAGGTCGACGGTCATTGGGGGTATTCCTTAATGCCGCAGTGAAAATACAGAAACCGGAAATCAGGTATCAGCAGCCGGCCGTCAGAAAGCCGTGGATGGGGCGGGAAGTCATTCGCCATCAGTGCTGCCGACAGGAGGAGCCGCACGGTTCCGCCGCCCCGCAGCATGGGGCGTCCCGGCCGCAGGCCGGTCGTTCGCGCCCCCCAGCGGTTCCACCGCCGCCGCCAGCACCGAGGATGAACCCGGTACCGCCGCTGATCAAGCGCTGCAACTCACCGCCGCACTGCTCACAAACGGTCAGTTTTTCATCGGTTATCTTCTGGGACACTTCCATCGTCCGGCCGCAGCCAAGACAACGGTATTCATAGGTCGGCATGATCATCCCCTCTTGTGCGCGCCGCGGCCGAAGTCGTTGTTGCACGTTCCTGCCCCGGGGTCACCGCCGCCGGCGGCACGACCTGGCGCATCAGCGGCGGCAACGGCAGTCGCTGCCCCAGCGGAAGTGCCGGCGGCATCGTCCGTGCGCTCGTTATCAAATTCTTCCTCGACCTGTGCCGCCGCGATCCAGCCCGGCACCCAGCCGACCCGGACGGCATCGTAGGGGCAGAGTTCGTGGCAACAGTAGCAGCGGATGCAGGTTTTATAGTCAATGCGCACCCGGCCGTCAACCAGTTTCATCGCCCCGGCGGGGCAGTGTTTGACGCACACCCCGCAACGCCGGCAGCGGCTGACGGCGATCCGGGGCCGCCGCACCACCAGGCGGCGGAGCATGGAATGGAGCGGAAAACGGGCGGTGGCCCGGGCGCTGCGGGCCGGTTTCAGCGGCCCTTCCGGCGCGGTGAAACCATGGTTGTCGACCGTGATCCGGGCGGGATCAAGGCTGCCGTCATCCAGCGCCGCGGCAATAAGCGGCGTGGTTTCAGGATATTTCAGCAGCCCTTCGACCGTCCAGTCAAGCGCCGGACCGTCGGCGGCTGCGGCTAGCAGACCAACGGGCACCGGCCGGCCACGGGTGGGACCATCGCCCTCCATGCCGACGATACCGTCCAGCAGGTGCAGCGCCGGGCACACCGCGGCATGAATATCCAGCAACATGCGGGCGAACAGCTCCCGCCGATGCCCGGCGCGATAGTGCCAACCGGCCTTGCGGATGCCGGGAACGCAGCCGAAAAGATTCTTCACCGCCAGGGTGAGCCCCATCAGGCCGTGGGTCTTGAGTTTCGGCAGATTGATAATTACGGGGAAGTCGGCCAGCGCCGCCGCCAGTTCGATGCGCGGCGACAGGCGGTGATCAGGCACCGGAAAGGAAGCCGCGGCAGAAAAGGGTACG
This sequence comes from Candidatus Anaeroferrophillacea bacterium, assembly GCA_016933675.1. Taxonomy (GTDB): domain Bacteria; phylum Desulfobacterota; class Anaeroferrophillalia; order Anaeroferrophillales; family Anaeroferrophillaceae; genus JAFGAM01. The sequence continues at coordinate 5,383 of JAFGAM010000055.1, read as the reverse complement.
ACGCCGATTGCCAGCTCGTCAAGCACCGGTTTGAGGCCGCTTTTTTCGATGCAGCGCGAAAGCGGCGCATAGCCCGGACTGTCGCCGACACAGGGTCGGCCGCCGCAGTCGATCACCGCCGCCGCCACCGCCCGGACCACCTCCGGGTGGGTGCAGACGGCATCCGCCGACGGCCGCGGGGCTATGAGGTTGGGCTTGAGCAGTACCGGAGTACCGCCCCGCACCCGTGCCGGCAGGCCGTACGCGGCGAAAATCTGCCGCACAACCGCCGTCAGGACAGCGCGGTCATAAGCGACCACGGGATGGACGGCAACCCTGTGCCGTTCGTTCCTGTGCGTCATGATCGATTCGCATCCGCAACCGGATGAATCCCGGTCCAAGGGTTGCACCACGGCTGTCCGCGCCATCATCACCGGTCGCTGAAGGTGAGCAATTGCGCGTCATCCTGCCGGCGCGGCACACCGTGACAAAACATGAAGGGAAAAACCCGGACCGGACCGGATCGACATGACCGTACGCCCCGGCGGCGGCCGGTTACCGCTCCTGCAGCTTGCGGCACACCTCGGCCACCCGCCGGCCGAGTTCGAAACCGTCACGAGCGGCGCCATCGTCCGGGGCACCGACGCAGGCGACGCCGTAGTGGCCCGAAGCACTCATGGGATCGCCGACAATGATCATGCCGTAGATGAACATGCACTGAATAATCGACATGATGGTGGTTTCCTTGCCGCCGGTATGATGGCCGCCGGTGGCGAACGCCGCCCCCACCTTGCCTTCCATCTTCTTGCGCACGCCGACGAAATCGTCGAACACCCGCTTGAGTTCGGCCGCCATAACGCCGAAATAGACCGGCGACCCGGCGATAACGCCGGCGGAATTGAGAAAATCCTCGCTGGTCACCGCCTCGGTGGTCTTCAGCAGCGCCTCGGCGCCGGTGGCGCGCACCCCGTCAGCGATTTTTTCGGCCAGTTCGGCGGTGTTGCCGCCGCGTGAATGATACAGTACCAGTACCTGCATGACAATGTCACTCCTCCGGTTCGGATTGTGCTTATTCAGCCGTGCCCGCGGCGCGTTACCCCTCCTTGTTCTCCTCGTCGATGATTTCCACCATGCGGTGGCCGAAATCGGTCTCGGCGGAGATGATCCGGTTCCAGGCCGAGAGCAGCGGCGTGCCGATGGGATCGTCCATAAACCGGTCGGCGGCGGTCATCATCGAGGCGGCGAACTGCTCCACCGCGGTGATCTCGCCGTGGCGGTCGAAACGCAGGCCGTTGAGTTTGGCCAGGGCGTCGTACTTTTCGATGTTCATGCGGGCGAAGTTCACGTAGGTCACCCGGAGAGAACGGATCACCGCCGGGGTGAACACCAGGCCGTCCTGGGAGAGGATACGGAACAGCGACCGGGTAATATCCATCACCATGCGGCTCAGGCCGCTGTCGGGATTCTGATCCTTCTTGATCTCCTGATGCTTGTGCTCGTAGTTCGTCATCAGCTCCACCTGGCACACCCGGGCGCGGGTGACGAGGTTGTAGACCTCGCCCAGGGTGGTGATCTCCAGGCCCCAGTCGGGGGCGATACGCACCCGGGAGGCCATGTCGGTGAGCATGGCGAATTCGCCACTGAGGATGTAGCGAAAGCTTTCGAGAAACTCGAAAAAGTCGAGCTGGCCGAAGATCTTCTTCAGCGCCTGGAGCAACGGCGTGACGTAGAGCCGCGTCACCCGACCGTAAAGCTCGCCGCGGCTGACGCGGTTGTAGTAGCCCTTGCTGAACTCGAAGGACAGGGACGGATTGACCAGCGGGTAAACCAGGCGGGCGAGAAGCGCACGATCGTAATTGACGATGTCGCAGTCGTGGAGGGCGATGACCTTGGTGTCCTTCTTGGCGAGGATATAGCCGATGGCGAACCAGACACCGCGGCCCTTGCCCTGGTAACCGATGTAGAAATCCTGATCCTCGAGATAATCATAGAGAGCACCGATCTCGGGACTGTCCTGCCAGATTATCTTGACGTCGCAGGGAAAGCCCTTGAACATCTCCTTCACCTGGCGGAACTCCTCGCCGCTGGCACGATCGAGGGACAGAACAATACGCTGCAGGTAGGGAATCTCGGAAAGGTTTTTGACGATGCGCGGCATCGCTTCGGTCTGGAATTCGGAGTAGAGCGACGGCAGCAGCAGGGTGATCTTGCGATCGTACGAGAAGGTCTCAATCTCGCTCTCGATGTCCATCAGCGGCCGCTGATTGATGAGCTGCAGGGTGGTGATGTGGCGGTTCTGAATGAAATCGGACATGGCATCCTCCTGGCGTTTTCGTTACCGCTCCGGTTTTATCCTGGCGCGGTATACCTGGTCGTCGCGGCATTCCGTGTCACCGGCCGCGTTCCCCTTGCATTCCGCCCCGGGCGTTGCGCCACGCAAATCCGGAACGGTTGCCGGACATTCCTGCTCAGCGGAGATGGAGAACCGTTCTTTCCGGCTTCCCGTACAGGGCAATCACGCCCACCGCCGGCGATGATGTTCGCACCTGGACCTCAGCTCCCCGGCCGCGCCAGCAACGCCAGCACCACCTCACACCAGCCGGCGGGACCGGGGCGGGTCGCGACCGTCACCCCGGGCAGCTGACACGGCGTCACCCCGCCGTCGGCAAGGCGCACGAGAAACGGAAAGTCAACTGCCGTCAGCAGCGGAAAATCGTTCGGGCTGTCACCCAGCCCGGCGGTTTGCGGCGCCGGGGCCCCCGGGGGGATCATCTCGACGGTCAGGCGCCGGACCGCAACCCCCTTGGACTGACCGGCGGCCATGAGGTGGTAAAAGCGACCACCCCGCACTACCTGCAAACCCATTTCCGCGGCCGCGGCGACGATTTCCGGCGCTCTCGCCGCGGCAACCGCGGGCCCTGCCACACCGCCGCCGGACACGATGACAAAAGGTTCGCTGAACCGGCGCCGCCGCGCCAGTTCCGCCGCCGCCGGTAAGAGACCGGTGAACGCCGCCACCTCGGCGACCGTCATGTCGGTCATCCCCCGCAAGTCGGGGAAAAACCCCGTCAGCCGGCGAAAGGCCGCCCGCAGTTCGGCGTGGGGCCGCCCGAGAACAAGTACCCCGCGGTCGGCGCCAAGCCAGATACCGCCGCCGTTCTCGAACACGAAACGTTCGTCGAGACCGATGCCGGCGGCCATATCCCGGGTCTCCTCCAGGGTCTTGCTGGTAACCGCGACCACCGGCACGCCAAGTTCCCGGCAGCGGTCGAGGGCCGGCCGCGCGGACTCCCAGGAATAGGTCTCCTTGTCCAGCAGGGTACCGTCGAGATCGGTGAAGATGATCAGCTCTGTCATAAATAACCGGCGACCGCTCTTCCGGCATCCATTTCCCGCTCGTGCTCCCGCAGGGAGCGGTAGACCTGGGCCAGCAGACGGCAGTCGATAAGGGCGCCGTGGAACATGCGACCGGACAGGTCGATGGCAAAGCGGCGGCACAGCGCGTTCAGGTTGTTGCGCCGGCCGGGAAAGAGGCGCCGGGCCATGAGCAGGGTATCCACCACCCCCGCGGGGCTCCAGACCGGCAGGCCGGCAAGCCGGGTTTCATGCCGCAGGAAACCGAGATCGAAACCGGCGTTGTGAATCACCACCGGGCTGTCGCCGACATACGTGATGAAATCACCGACGATATCGCCGAAATCCGGGCACTGACAGACCTCATCGTCACTGATCCCGTGTACCCGGGTCGCCCGCCAGTCGATGGACCGGCCGGGATTCACCCGCTCGTGGAAGATGCTGCCCGTCGGCCGCCCGTCCACCAGTTCGAGGCAGGCGACCTCCACCAGCCGGTGGCCATGCTGCACCGGCATGCCGGTGGTTTCCGTATCGAGAACGATTTCACGTGTCATGTACGGTGATCCCGTTAGGGTTCAATTACTATGGAACCATACCCGCCGCCGGATCGCGCCGAAACGGGATGGCACGATACCCGCTCCGGATTCGCGGCGCTTCCCCGTCATTATATTCTGCAAACCCGGTAACGCAGCCGGACGATTCCGCCCGCACCGGCGGTTCACGGCCGCCGACGACAACCGGCACGAACCCCGATGGCGCAAAAACACCTCATGACGCGCACTCCGCCACGAACGGCAGTTCCGCCAGGGTGCTTTCCAGGTGGTCGGCGATGAAGCGTTCGTACCAGGCCGGCGCCGGCAGCCGCTCGAGAAAACCGCAGTGCCCACCGGCAGGCTGAAGATGAACCTCCAGCAGCGGGGAAGACGGCAGGGTGTCGTAGTCGGCGGCGGGGATTACCGGGTCGTCCGCCGCGGCGACGATGGTCGCCGGCACCGTGAGCGCCCCCAGGGCGTTACCGGTGAGGGTATAGCTGGCGAAATAATCCGCCGCCGACGCGAAGGGTGACCAGGCGGCGATCACCGCGTCGGTAAGCGCCATGCAGGAATCGGCCCCGCCCAGCCGGGCGAGATCGTAGCGGTCGGGAAAAAGCTCCGCCTTGCGCCTGAGAGATCGCCGCCAGCGGGGTAGAAAGTAGCGCCGATAGATGAACGATCGGTCGATAGCCAGAGTGGTGGCCGCCGGATCGAGACAGGGGCTGACGGCATAGATCCGGACGAGCCGGTCGATACCGGCAGCGGCGGCGCGGATACCCACCCTGAGAGCGAAGTTGCCGCCAAGCGAAAACCCCAGCAGCACCATTGGCCGGTCGCCGGCCAGCCGTTGCAGCCGGCGCACCGCGCCCACCACCTCGCCGATATGGGCACCGCTGAAGAGACCGGGATTGAGGTGATGACTGTCGCCGTGGTCGCGCAGGTTGAGGCGGAAAACATCGTGACCGCGCTGGTGGAGATGGGAGGCGGTAGCGCGCATGTAAACCGATTCGGCGCTGCCCTCCCAGCCATGGATCATAACCACCAGGGCGCGGCGGGATGGCGGGGAACCGATGGACGCCCCGGAAACCGAGGTCTTCCCGTGAACCTCAACCACAGGGAACATCCCGCGTGCACCGGACACACCGCCGGTGGCCGCCGCACGTTTCTTCCCGTCCGCCTTGATTCCGCCAGCAGCGACGGTATGGAAACCCTGAAGCCGGACGCCATCACCGGCATCGATGACCCATTCGAGCCCCCGCAGCCGCCGGGCCTCGGGCCGCGCCAGCAGGCGCCAGCGGCGATTGGCGACGATGGTCTGCAGGTGAGGGTTGCAAAGCCAGCGGGGCGGCGTGAAGGCTGCCGGTACACCCGGTTCCGCCGCGGCATTCGCCGCTCCCGAAACAATTGGCGACCCCGAAACATCCGGCACAAATCGCGGCAGATTCGGCACCTCCGGGGCATCCGGCGTACCCGAATGGTCCGGCGCACATCGCGGGAGATTCGCCGCCTCCGGGGCA
>JAFGAM010000054.1 GCA_016933675.1 Candidatus Anaeroferrophillacea bacterium | reverse complement strand
GTGACATCCGCCGAGATATCCAGGTCCGATTGCAGCAGCGATGCCCCCAGCACTGCCGCCGGTGTTGACGCCCAGGCTGTGTTCCCGGCTGATGCGAGCGCCAGCCCGTACTCGGACGCAAGCGGCAGCGGCACAGGTTCACACCAGAGGTTGCTGGAGAACGTTTCCGGAGGTACGTGAGATATGAATACCCGCTGGTACGGCAACTCGCCGGAGTAGACCTCGACGAATGTGCAGCGCACCACGTCCGGCACGGCGAGGAACGGGTGCCGGTACTGGAAATCACCGCCGGCGGGTGCGGAGGCTACCGGCAACAACGCCGACCAGGAACCGGACGGCAGCGCACCGCCATCACCCATGACAACACTCCACAGGCGATAGGCTCCGGAAGTATCCTGCCCGCTGACGAGCAGCAGCCAGTCAGTGCTCCAGGCGGCGGCCACGCCGGTAAGCTGCCCGGTTGTCTTGTCCCACGACGTCCGCGCCTGCCACGAGCCGCCTACCCGTTTTTTGACGTACAGGGTGGACTGGCACACGAAAAAGACGGTAAGGTTTCCACCGGGCCGGTAGGCAGCGCTGACTCCGTTGACCCCGGTGCTGGGAGCGTAGTCAACAATTTCCGGACTGCCGAAGGTAACACCGCCGTCGCTGGAAACAATGCGCCTGACCTGGCGATTCGATTCAATCCAGACGATGGACACTTCATTACCACAGGCGGCAGCGGCGACCGCCACCACGTTATAGTAACCGGTATACGTCCACTGGCTGAAATCAGCCTCCGGGCCGGGGGAAGCCACCCGCTGGCGGTAGAGTTTGCGGGCGTCAGCCAGCGGCGTCACGCGCACCCGCACCAGGGAACCGTCCGAGGCCGAAGCAACGGCGTGGGAACCAGCCGGCTCAGCCCCGGCATAGCATTCCTGCCAGTCCGCGCGGACAACGCCGCCGGACACATTGGCTACGTTCACCTCCAGGCAGGGACGGCGGCTGTTCTGCTGCTGGGCCGCCAGCAGGGTTTCTGTTAGTACTCGCATGTCCCGGTTACTTCCTTTCTTCAGTTACGCCCTGCTGTCCCCTGACATAGCTGGTACCCCAGAACAAGTGCCCGGCAATATAGCCGAGGGTAAAGACGAGCACAAACCAGAAAAACAGCGCCCAGAGCCAGTGCCCGAGCAGCGCCCCGGCGGAGACAAGGCCGATTATCCAGAGGCCTTCATAGTCGTGCCAGGCGTCGCGGAGAATATAGGTCCAGGGCCGGCCGCCGAGCCGCGACCAGAGCTTTCTATACAACGATTCCAGTATCATCTTTCCTTCTCCATTACATAGTTGCCACTTGAGAGTTTTTCGCCGGAGTTGCCTGAAACAGGACGCCGGTGCGCAGGCGGCGGCGACGACCGAGCCGCCGCAGTTCCGCCCGGAACATGGCGAGTTGTTCCCTGCCCCAGGCCAGGTAGTCCGCGGCGGTGCCGGTACCCCCGGTATTAATCCGGTTGACGGCGTTGACCGCCCAGGCCAGCGCGGCATGGCCGCAGGCCCCACCGGCGACGATATCATGGTGCAAAGCAGGGATAGTAGTCCCTGAGACATCGAGGACGTGGAGACGGCCGTACCATACCCGTGCGTCCGAACCGTCCGGCATGTCATCGCCAAGTAAGGTCACAGTGCTGCCCCAGAGCGAAAACGGCTGAAACCGGGGCGGGACAAGGCCGGCCGGGTAGTCGATAGAGGCTACCATGACACGGCTGGACAGGCTGGAGATATCGATGTCCCGGCTGCCGTTCAC
>JAFGAM010000053.1 GCA_016933675.1 Candidatus Anaeroferrophillacea bacterium | reverse complement strand
GCGCAACGAAGAAGATGGAGCGGTTACGAGGCCATCAAAAAAGAATGGTCCCCGAAAACCCGTGCATACATATCACCATAACGAAAGGAAAGGGCGGAACAGGATCAGCGGAAGTCACCGCGGTACCAGGCGGCGAGGGTTTCGGGCTTCACCCCGAGGGCGCTGCCGGAAAGGATCAACCGGTTGACGAGGGTGGTGCGCAGCACCCCGAGGCGCTGCCAGCGGCGCGCCGAGGTATACGCCGGCAGCGGTAGCTGAACGATGCGCCCGAGCCGCCGCAGGCGGCGCGCCAGGGCCACATCCTCCATGATCGGCTGATCCGGATAGCCGCCGGCGGCGGCGAAGAACCGGCGATACATGAACAACCCCTGGTCACCGTAGGGCAGCCGGGCCAGGCGGGTACGGAGATCGACCCCGGCCTCCACCAGCCGCAGCCGGGGGTCGGAAGCATCGATGCGCAGGGCAAAACAGCCGGCGGCAACGCCGGGTTCATCGAGAAGACGGCAGGCGGCAGCGGCCCAGCCCGCCGGCAGGCGGGTATCGGCGTGGAGAAACAGGAGACGGGAACCGGCGGCGGCGGCGGCCCCGGCATTGAGCTGGCCGCCGCGCCCGGCGGCGACCACCAGGACGCGGGCGCCGTACTCTCGGGCCACGGCAACGGTATCGTCGCGGCTGCCGCCGTCGGCCACCACCAGCTCCTGCCAGGGAGCATAATCCAGTGCCGCCAGGGTCGCGCCGAGATGATGCTCCTCGTCCAGAGCGGGAATGACCACTGACAGCGCCGGGGAAACCCGAAAACCTTCGCGGCCGGCGGCAGCCGGCACCTCCTCCGGCTTCCGGTCATCCCCCGAGGCAGCGGCAGTCACGGCGAAAACGGCATCGACAGGCCGGTGCCGCTCCCATTCGGCCAGATCCTCCGGCCGATCGACGTCGGCCAGGGCCGGCAGACGCGCCACCCGGAGGCCGAGGGCTTCCGCCCGCGCCAGGGTCAGGGCCAGCACCCGGCCGGTGCCCCAGGGCATATCGGCAAACAGTTCATAACGGGGACGGCACATACCGATGAGATAGTAACCGCCGTCCAGCGCCGGACCGAGCACCAGGTCATGATCGGCGAGGACGGCAAAGGCGCGGTCCAGCAGGTCGGCATCGAGGGCCGGGCAATCGGAACCGACGATCACCGTGCGCCCGGTCTCTCCAACCGCCGCGGCGCGGAACATGCGCTCGCCCAGCGGCCCGTCGCCCTGGGGCAGGCAACGGACGCCTTCCCCCAGCCAGCGGCGCATGAGCGTCCCGGTGCCGCCGGCATAGCGCACTTCAAGCGTCCGGTTCGTCGCCATGCGAACGGCGGTGCGGCAACGGGTAAAAGTGTGTTCGGTCATCCGCTGCTGCAACCGGGCGGCACCGACCGCCCCCAGCCGCGGTATCATCCGGGTCTTGGCCTCTCCCGCCCGGGGGTAGCGGGTAAACATGACGATCCGGTCTACAGGCGGGGTGATGCTTTCAGGCATGGCGAAACATATGGGCGGAAGCGAGCTTCAAACGTCGCGTTCATGGGGGCACCGGCCGAAATCCGGCCCCGGGTCTCCGGCAGCGATCCGGAGGTATATGTTCTTCGTCCGCCACGGATATCCGCTCATCCCGCCGGAAACAGGCTTGGGCCCCATGCCCACCACGGTCTTTTCCTCCCGTATCCCGGCGAGAAAAGATGCCCCGGCGAAAATCTCGTCAGCGGTATTGATTGTCGTTTCCATGCAGCTCAATATGTATTGTCGAAATGCATTTGTCAACGACTGAGGGACCGTAACAACGGCCGAAAAGCACCGAAAAAAGATTTCGTGAACATGGCAATACCCAATGGATTGTGATAGAAAGGAAAGCCAAGGGGGAAGATTACGGAATGCAACTGCCGGAACACGGGGAGCCCATGATAGAGTCCATCGATCATCTCAATATCGTTGTCCGCAACCTGGAGACCGCGATCACCGAGCTGAAGCGATTCGGCTTCACAGCGACCGCACCGGCCGAGCTTTCGGGTCCGTGGATCTCGGCGGTGGTCGGGCTGGATAACGTCGTCGCCCGTTACAGCGCCCTGCGTCTGCCGGGGGACAGGGTCACCATCGAGCTGATCGAGTACGGCAATCCCCCGGTGGAAACCGATCCGCGCCTCGACCGGCCCAACCGGCAGGGTCTCCGCCATCTGGCGCTGGCGGTGCGGGACATCGACGCCGAGGTGGAACGGCTCACCGCCGCCGGCACCCGCTTCATCGGCCCGGTACAGACCTATCCCGCCACCGGCAAGCGGCTGGCGTATTGCCACGGCCCCGACGGCGTCATCATCGAGCTGGCGGAGTATCTCCCCGGCAGACCCGATGAAACCCCGTGAAGGCGCCATCACAACCATCGCCCCGTGACGTTTCACACCGGCGGCGCCGCCGCTCCGCCGCCGGCCACGAACTCGTCGACGCCGTAAGCACCGCCATTTCCGCCCGTATCCCCCGGACCGCCGGCGGCGACACATCACGGAGCGGCAACGAGACATGAATTTGGAAACCAGGACCGCGCCGCGGTCGCAACGTCGCCGGAAAACCGGAAAACACCGGCACGAGCAGGCCCGGACAAACCACGAAACCGACAGCCGCTTCCAGCGTCTGGTAACGGTGCTTTCCCGGCGCCAGCCCGACCTCACGGTGCTGCTGGACAACGTCCACAAGCCCCACAACCTGGCGGCCATCGCCCGCACCTGCGACGCGGTGGGTATCGGCGAGATCCACGCCGCTGTCCCCGGCGAACCGGTTCGTCTGACCCAGAGGGCTGCCGCCGGCATCCGCAAATGGGTCGCCACCCACATCCACGATTCCATCGCGGCGGCGGCGCACGCGCTGCGCGACCGCGGCTTCCGGCTCCTGGCCGCGCACCTCACCGCCGATGCCCGGGACTATCGTGCGGTCGACCTCACCAGGCCAACCTGCCTGGTTTTCGGCGCCGAACTGGAGGGTCTGTCGGTCCGGGCCGCCGCCACGGTGGACGGCTTCGTCACCATCCCCATGCTGGGGCACGTACAATCCCTCAATGTCTCGGTGGCCGCCGCTGTCGTCCTCTACGAGGCCCAGCGCCAGCGGCAGGCAGCCGGTTTCTACGACCGCCGCCGGCTTGCTGACGGAACCTTCCAGAAGCTGCTGTTCGAGTGGTATCATCCCCGCATCGCCGCCTACTGCCACCGCCACGGTTTTCCCTATCCGGCGCTGAACGCCGCCGGCGACGTTGTCGGCGACCTGCCGCGCTCCGGCCGCAAACACGTTCCACCGGCGGCAACCGGACCGTATCCAGCGCCCGGCAGCACCACGCCGCTTGATTAACCCGCCCGTTTGTGGCAGGAAGAGACAACAGGAATCTAACATCGATGCGGTACAGTGCCGTCGATTTGCAGCCGTGAGGAACGGGGGAGAATAACATGAAAGAGCGTCGCTACTTCAAACGGGTTCCCTTTGCCGCCGAGGTCACGGTTACCACCGACGGGACGAAGATTACCGGTGAACTCTATGACATATCCCTCAAAGGGGTGCTGGTGAAACTGCCCGCCGGTGCGGCTCCGGCAGTCGACGATATCTGTACCATGGGCATCACCCTGCCCCGTACCGACATCGTCCTCGCGGCATCGACCCGGGTGGTCCATGCCCGGTCGCCCTTCCTGGGCCTGCGGTTCACGGAGATGGACGCCGACACCCTGACCCATATCCGCCGGCTGGTGGAACTCAATACCGGCGCCGCCGACCGTTTGAACGATGAACTCGGTCACTGGTTGGCAAACTGATGAAAACCCTGACCCTGGTCCGCCACGCCAAGTCGAGCTGGAATGATCCGCTGCTGGCCGACTTCGATCGGCCGCTCAACAAGCGCGGCCTGCGTGACGCCCCGTTCATGGCCGAACTCCTGAGCGCGGAGGTTAAAACCGTGGACCACCTGGTCTCCAGCCCGGCCCGCCGGGCGGCGGTCACCGCCGGTTTCTTCGCCGCCGCCATCGGCTGGCCCGCGGAACGCATTGTTTACGACGACCGCATCTACGCGGCCGGCACCGCGGCGCTGCTGTACCTGATTCAGGAGTTCGACGACCGGCATCGGCATGTACTGCTGGTGGGACACAATCCCGCTATCACCGAGATTTCTTCGGTGCTTGCCGGCCACTCCCTGGGCAACGTGCCTACCTGCGGCGTCGTCCGGATCGTGTTCGAGGTCGAGCAATGGGCCGCCATCGGTCCCGACTCCGGCCGGCTCGCGGCCTACGAGTATCCCAAAAAACACCGCGACGACTAACCCGCACCACTCCCCGGCCGCCACGTCTGCGCCGGCCCGGGCAACACAGAAGCATATTTCGGGAGGCTGGATTGACACACCTGCACTGCCGGGCGAAGATCATTGCCACCCTCGGTCCGGCGTCGTCCTCGGTGGCGACCATCGGCGGGCTGATTGCCGCCGGCATGAACGTCGCCCGGCTCAATATGAGCCACGGCACCCGTAAAAGCCACGCGGAACTGATCGCCAACATCCGCCGGGCATCGGCAATCGCCGGCCGCGAAGTGGCCATCCTCATGGACCTGCAGGGGCCGAAGCTCCGGGTCGGCCGACTGACGGCGCCGCTGGCGCCGGAAACCGGCGAAACCTGGGCCATCGGCCCGGCCGCGGCCCGCGACCGGCTGCCCGCCGAGCTGGCGGCGCGCTTCATCCCCACCACCTACGAAGCCCTGGCCGACGACTGCCGGGAAGGACACCGGGTACTCTTCGCCGACGGCCTGCTGGCGGCGAAAGCGGTGCACCGGGAAGGTAACGCTTTGGTGCTGCGGATCATCGCCGGCGGCACCCTGGAATCCGCCAAGGGCATCAACCTGCCCGACTCCCGGGTCTCGGCGCCGAGCTTCACCGACCGGGACCGGGAGAATCTTGAATTCGGTCTCGCCCACGGCATCGATATCGTCGCCCTCTCCTTCGTCCGCCGGGCCGGGGACGTGGAGCGGGTGCGGCGCGTTCTCGAGGCCGCCGGCGAATCGGACGACGCAACACCCCGCACGGCACCGCCGGTGATCGCCAAGATCGAAAGTCGCGAGGGCATCGAGCACCTCGCGGAGATCGCCGCCGCCGCCGACGGCATCATGGTGGCCCGGGGGGACCTCGGGGTCGAGATCGGCAACCATCTGGTACCGGCGGTGCAGAAGCACATCATCCACCGGTGCAACCTGGCGCGGCTACCGGTCATCACCGCCACCCAGATGCTCGAGTCGATGATCTACGGGCCAACGCCGACCCGGGCCGAGGCCAGCGATGTCGCCAACGCCGTCTGGGACGGCACCGACGCCCTGATGCTCAGCGGCGAAACGGCGGCCGGGAAAAACCCGGCGGCGGCGGTGGCGATGATGGCACAGATCATCACCGAAGCGGAAAAGACTCCGAAGGAGCGGCCGTCACTGAAAGAGCTGGATCTTACCCGCGGCGACGACGCCATCATGCTGGCGGCCTCGCTGGTGGCGGAGAAAACCGGCGCCCGCCGCATCCTGGCGATCAGCGAGTCCGGCAATTCCTGTCGCCGCATCGCCGGCCACCGCCCGGTGGTACCGGTGCTCGGCATCTCCCGCCGGCTGGAAACCGTCCGCCGGATGTGCATCTACTGGGGCATCAGCCCATATCTCATCGACAACATCGACGAAGAACGGGCGACGGACATCGAAGCGGAGATCATCGCCCGCGTCAAGGAACCTTGCGACCTGGAGACCGGCGACCGGGTGGTCATTACCCGCGGTGCCGGCGCCCTGTTCGCCGCCGGCAGCGCCAACTCGGTGACCATCCGGACGGTTACCGATGAGCACCCCGCACGGTAGCACCCCACACTGTTTTCGGCAGTGGCTTGTCATCAACCAACGTTGTCCTGATTGCCGTCTCGGATCGAACGCGACAAGCTGTAACCACGTAATATCAAGTGCTTAGAGTTAAGATGCCTGGCAGAGGTTCAGAATGCGGGAGCAATGGATCAGGGGTCCGGGGGCAGGGATCGGGGGTTCGGGGTCCGGGGTCCGGGGTCCGGGGTCCGGAATTGATGGTGCCGTAAAAACTGTCAAAACACCCGAAACCAGGCTTGGCACACAACGTCGGTTTCAGGTTCGCGGCGCTTCTCTGCCCGGTGAACAAGAGATACACACGGTACGTCGAGGAAACCCGGGTTGCCGCCCAAGGAAGCAGATGACACCGACGCAAAGACACCACATATGAAACGACGCGAACCCCTGCTCCTTGCCGCCATCTGCCTCACGGGCGCCGTCATCACCGGCTGGTCGCCCCGCGACCGCACCATCTGGCTGCTTGAGGCGGGTCCAGTGCTGGTCGCCCTGCCGCTGCTCATGATTGCCGGCCGCCGCTTTCCGCTGACCGATCTCAGCTATCGCCTGCTGCTGTTCTTCGCCCTCATCCTGCTCGTCGGCGGGCATTACAGCTACGCCCGGGTGCCGGCCGGAAACTGGGTCCGGGACGCCTTCGGGCTCACCCGGAACCACTACGACCGCTTCGGCCACCTGTTTCAGGGAATCGTGCCCGCCATCGTCTTCCGCGAGGTTCTTGTCCGCTGGGGACCGCTACGGCCGGGGGCCTGGCTTGTGCTGGTCACGACGTCCATGTGCCTCGCCCTCAGCGCCTTGTACGAACTGTTCGAGTGGTTCGTGGCGGTACTCGGCGGCAGCGAGGTAAGCGCGGCCTTCCTTGCCGGCCAGGGCGACCCGTGGGACACCCAGTGGGACATGCTGCTGGCGCTGGTCGGCGCCCTTCTCGCCCTC
>JAFGAM010000007.1 GCA_016933675.1 Candidatus Anaeroferrophillacea bacterium | reverse complement strand
TGCGTATCGATGGCCGACCGTACGCTGTGCATCCGCTTGACCAGTGAACCGATATACTGATCGCCGGTTTCGGTAGAGGCAGCCGCAGACAGGTTATAAGACGCTGGGCTGAGCTGCTGATACGCTTTCCCGAGGCTTTCGACATCGGGAAGCGCAAACAGCTCGGCCGCAAATGGGGCAAAGTCGGCTGCCATGCCGGAGGCCTGCAAACGGTTGACGAAATCTCCCAATTTTTTCTGGGAGGGTGTCAGCCCGTTCGGTGTCGTATCGATGACAGCCTCCAGGACAACATCCGTGCCGTTCTCGTCAAACAGCAGATCATAATCCATTACCGCCGTGCGCGTCGCCAGCAGCGACAGACCCGAATCGATGATGCCGCCGGCAGCGGTAATGAGCGTGGACCGATATGTGCCATTCGCAGCAAACCCCGGATTCAGCAATCCGATTTGGATTTTACCTGCCAGGTCGGCAATGCCCGAAACATCCACAACATCGGATACGCCGCTTTGCATATCCAGTTCCATGATCATCCTGGATGCATCCACCTGTTCTAAAAAGCCGGTCAGCGTCGTTTCACAGATGATTCCGCTGCCGCCCGGCGAAAAGATCCCTTCGTTGACCATTGAGGCGGTGTTGCCGAGACTGAGAATCTCGCCGCAATTAAACGTCGCGCCGTTGTAATTATGGAAACCGTTATTGCCATCGCCAAGATTTACAACGCCGGTAATAACGCCGTAATTCTTGATGATATCATTACCGTTGGCGGTCAAAAAAGCTGAGCCATTCGGTCCGGCGCTGGTGGTAATCACGCCGTGGTTGGTAAAGGAATTATCTGCGCCATCCAGGAACTTTACTGCTCCGTCGCTGTTGCCGAGAATCGTGCCGCTTTCGTATACAAAATCGATGTTTCGTTTTCCGGCGGCACCTTCGCTTTGGGCAATAATAGCTACCGCTCCTTCACCGGTAACCGTAATGTCGCCATTTACCGTCACAATCACATCACCGCCGTAATCGGCCCCACCGACGCTCTGGGCAAAGATACCGTGTGCGTACTTCCCGGTGGTAACGATGTCGCCGGTGTGATACACCTCGACCTTGCCGCCTTCACCAACATCACCGACACTGCCGGCAAACCCGAACCCTTCACCGATTGTGCCGCCGATGCCGCCGCCGCCCCCGATGCTCTGGGCGAAGATACCAATGGCACCATCGCCGTGAGTTTTGATTGTACCACCACTGTTAATGAGAATGCTGCCGCCATTGCCGCCTGCCCCGCCCGCCCCGCCGATGGCCAGATTAATGCCTGTACCGGTGATGCCTTTGTCGGCATTGCCGGCATATCCGCCGCCGCCCCCAACCGTCTGGGCAAAAAGGCCGTGTGCGGCCACACCAACGGTTTCGATATTTCCAATTTGGTCTATATCGATATTGCCGCCATTACCTCCAACTCCACCGCTGCCGCCCAGCGTCACAGAGCCATCGCCACCGGTCGCGCCTGCCCCCCCAATGCCGCCTCCGCCACCGATGCTCTGGGCTAACAAGCCAATCGAGCCATCGCCGTCGGTAAAGATACTGCCGGTGTTATCCACTGTCACATCTTTGCCAATACCGCCACCGCTGGCCCCGCTGCCGCCCAGCGCGATGTGCACATCGCCTTCATCCTGTATCGGCAGCAAATCAAGAAACGGCTCCAAATCTTCCGACACGCCAAAGTCCTGCCAGTCGAGCCCGTGATAACCGCCGCCCCCGATCCCGCCGCCACCGCCGACGCTCTGAGCGATGATGCCGTAGGCGTCCGCACCGTAAGTGATAATCGATCCTTCATTGATGACATTGACAACTCCACCCTCTCCGGCCGCTGCACCTTTGCCGCCGATGCTCAGCGTTGCCCCCGCACTGATGCTGCCCGGTTCCGGCGGAGAATCGGATGGATTCCAGTTCGATGGATCAATGCTCAAAATCATCGACCGTGCGCTTCCGCCGCTGCCGCCGCCGCCGCCGACAGCCTGTGCAAAGATGCCGTGCGCGCCGACGCCGCTGGTCTCAATCGTGCCGCTGTTAAACACATCCACCTGTCCGGCATTGTTGCCCGTGCCGCCGTCGCCGCCCAGTGCCATTGCAAAGTCCACCTTAACCTCAACCTGCGGCTCTCCTCCGCCGCCGCCGGGAGCACTGGGCATTGAGATATTGGCGGTCGCAGCAATACTTTTCCCGCCGTCGCCGCCGCCGCCTCCGATACTCTGAGCCAAGATGCCATAGGAGTAGTCTTCTTTGGTAGTAATCGTGCCGGTGTTGTCCACATCAACATTGCCGCCGACTCCGCCGCTGCCGCCGTTGCCGCCCAAGCTCAGCGAGATATTGACGCTGCCTGTCGGGTACGGCTCAGGAATCGGAATCAAACTGCTGAAGTTGGCCATGACCGAGCCGCTGGTGCCGCCGGCGCCGCCTTTTCCTCCGACGCTTTGCGCAAAAATCCCATACGAATATTCATCGTTAGTTTCGATAACACCGCTGTTGACGACGGTCACATTGCCGCCGGTGTTGCCGATGCCGCCATCGCCGCCCATTGACAGGGCCAGACCGCCGAAAGCCGTCACACCGCCAGAGATGGTCAATCCGCCCACGCCGCCGCCTCCGCCGATACTCTGTGCAAGAATGCCGTGGCTTTGCGAGCCGTGGGTCGTGATGTCAGCGTCGGTGTACACGTTGACGATATTACCGAATCCGCCGCTGCCGCCGTCGCCGCCAAAACCAAGTGTGATAGCCGCCGGCGACAGCAATGACCCCGTGATCGTCGTGCCGCCGTTGCCGCCGCCTCCGCCGATGCTCTGAGCGAGAATCCCGAACGATCTGTCACCGTGTGTGGTAATACTGCCGGTTAGATAATCCTCTTCGCTACCCAGGTTCACCGTGCCGGCCGAACTGCCGCTGCCGCCGTCGCCGCCAAAGCCCAAATCCAGTCCGATTCCACCTCCGACGCTGGCAGCAATGCTGAATCCGCCGTTGCCGCCGCTGCCGCCGACACTTTGAGCCAGAATGCCATGTGCATCGTTTTTCTGAGTGGAGATTATGCCTGTCGTGTTGACTATAACGTTGCCGCCGGTGGCGCCGTTGCCGCCATCGCCCCCCACGGAGATGTTGGCACTGTTGCCGCCACCGATGCTGCCGGCTACGCTAAAACCTCCGTCGCCTCCTCCACCCCCAACGCTCTGGGCAAACACCGCATGGGCACCAAGCCCAGTCGTGGCAACGCTGCCGTTGATATCGACCGTCACGGCGTTACCGCTGCCGCCAACACCGCCGGAACCGCCGAGTCCTAAGTTCAATCCCGAACCACCATAGTTTCCTGCCACCGCAAAACCGCCTGCACCGCCTCCACCGCCGACGCTCTGGGCAATTACGCCGTAGGCTTTTTCCCCGGAGGTGGTTATGCTGCCGTCAATTGTAACCTCTACCTCGCCGCCGTTACCGCCGGCCCCGGCGCTGCCGCCGATTGCCACCGAAACACCTGTGCCGGCCGATGCGCTGATGGCGTACCCGCCGTCGCCTCCGCCGCCGCCGACGCTCTGGGCAAACACGCCGTACGAACGATTGCCTTCGGTAATGATACTGCTGCCGTTACGGCTTTCCACATCCACCTTCCGTGAAAAACCTCCGGCCGCACCCTTACCGCCCATCGAAAAACTCACACCCGCTCCCACACTGACCGTACCGCCGCCGGTTCCGCCGCCGCCGCCGACGCTTTGGGCAAAGATGCCGTAGGACTCGTTCAAGTCGGTATGAATTGTTCCTTCATTGATGACGGTTACTGTTCCGGCGTTGCCGCCGGCCCCTCCGTCACCGCCCAGTGTAATTAATCCGCTGGCTCGGCCGCCATTGCCCCCGCCGCCACCGACGCTTTCGGCAAAGATGCCGTGTGATTGCAGGCCGTGTGTGAGAATCGTACCCCGGTTGGCAACCTCAACATTGCCTCCGTCGCTGGTCTGACTGCCTTTGCCGCCGATGCTGACCAGGCCGCCCACGCTGCCGCCGTCACCGCCGCCGCCGCCGACACTTTGGGCAAAGATACCGAATGAGCCGATTTCGTTTGTTTCGAGCCATCCGTCATTTTCGACACTGACAAACCCGCCGTTACCGCCGGCAGCACCCTCCCCGCCCAAGCTGGCCAACAGGCCAAACTTGCCGCCGCCGCTGCCACCGCCGCCGCCGATACTTTGTGCCAAAATCGCATGGCCGTATTCACCAAGTGTTGTAACGTTTCCGCCTTCGATATTGATGACTTCAACAGATCCACCGCTGCCGCCGCTGTTGGCATTGCCGCCGAATGACCAGAACAATCCCCAACTCGAGCCACCGGCTCCGCCGAATCCGCCAACGCTTTGTGCATACAAGCCGTAAGATGCCAGCCCATCGGTTGAAACCTCGCCGCTGCTGTGCAATGTTACACTGCCGCCATCGGTAGCCTGTCCGCCACCGCCGGGTTTGCCGAACAACCATCCGCCGCTGCCGCCGGAACCGGCATTGCCGCCCAAGCTCTTGGCCCAGATGCCGTGTGACTTATCGCCGGTAGTGGTAATATCCCAGTCGCCGTCCACAATGACCGGTCCACCCAGTCCCCCGTAGCCGCCTCCGCCACCGGGCATCGCGCCGCTGCCGCTGCCACCCGCGCCGCCGTCACCACCCACGCTGAGAGCTACAATACCACTGGCGTAATCACCTTCGGTTTCAATCGTCGCGTTACCGCTGACCATCACCAATCCGCCAGTCCCGCCTGTGCCGCCGCGCTGTCCGTGACGCCAGACACCGCCGTTGCCGCCCGGCCCGCCCGCACCGCCGGCGCTAAGCGCCATCACGCCATTCGAATCATCCTGATGGGTCGTAATTGTGCCATCCGCAACCACGGTGACCGCTCCGGGTGTCTTGCCGGGTTGGCCGGGATCGGCCGAGTGCGAAATACTGCCGCCGCGTCCGCCCGCGCCGGTCCCGCCAAGGCTGTACGCATAAATGCCGTGTGATTCGACGCCGTCGGTTTCGATCGTGCCGTGATTGACCACGGTTACACCGCCGCCGCTGCCCCCGGCTGTCGCATCGGCCATCAGTCCGTCAACATATTGTTCCAAGTCAGGAAACACCGTCGCATCCGATGCCAGTGACGGTTTGCCGCTGACACCGAAAGTTTCAAAATATGCCTCTTTGGTTTGCTCCACGGTGTCTTCATCAGTTCGCAGAAACGTAACGGCCAGCCGGCCGTTATCGGTTTGGGTGTCGCCATCTTTACTGCCTTCGACGGTGTACTGTACCGCAATGGTCATATAATCATCGACGGCCAGCGCGTTGTGTGCGGCGATTTCTTCGGCAGTGAAACTGACGCTGAAGCTGCCATCTCTGTTAATCACAAACGTCCCATGTTCGATGGGGTTGCCTTCACCGTCGGTGATCATTTGACCCTCTTCATCGATCAGTACCCCTGGCACTTCAACCGTATCATCGATTTCGAATGCGACGGATTGTCCCGCAGTATCCTGCACATTGGTCACTTCAAATGTAAAACCGGTCTCGGTGAAGTTTTCCAGTTCGGTTATAACCGCCGTCGGATATCCGGCGCTGGTACTGATGGCCAGAATGCCGTGGGCGCCGCTGCCATTGGTGGTAATAGTGCTGTAGCTGTTGATGTTCACTTGTCCGCCCGGTACCCCCGGGTCGTCACCGATCAGCGGCACATCCAGGAATTCATCGTCCGGCACTGCCCCCAGCGATGCGCCTTGTGCGATACCGGTCAATCCGTGCGCATTCAGTCCCGACGTCGAGACCGTCACCGCCTCATCCGTGCTGCCGCTGTTGAGTACAACATTGGTGCCGGTCAGACTATGAAAATAGACCCCAGGCACAGTAATACCTTCATCCAGCCCCAGCACATTGAGGGTGTAAATCGACACCGATGAAGGGGTGGTAAAATACGTAACTGAAATGCCGGCGGATTGGTTGCCGCCGAAGGTTGCAGTATTTCCATCAAGGATCGGCAATGTAGGCCCGCTAACCGCAATGATAGAAAATATTTGGGCTATCGTGAAAACAAGTCTTAGGTATGAATATTTCATACATGCCTCCCTTCCACGATGAAAATCAGAAATTACCCTCTCGACGG
>JAFGAM010000052.1 GCA_016933675.1 Candidatus Anaeroferrophillacea bacterium | reverse complement strand
TTCCCCCGCGCCCGCGGGGATAGACCTTATTCCGGAGCGTGCGCCGTATGCCGCCCCTCGCTTCCCCCGCGCCCGCGGGGATAGACCCCGCACTGGATCGCGCCACGGCAGCCGTGCCGCGCTTCCCCCGCGCCCGCGGGGATAGACCTCCTTCACTTTTTTTCAAACGTCCGGCAACACGGCTTCCCCCGCGCCCGCGGGGATAGACCCTGCCCACAACCACAAGTCATGGACTTTTGCAGGCTTCCCCCGCGCCCGCGGGGATAGACCTATCAGCGGGACGCACTGCGGGACGCCGGTGCCGCTTCCCCCGCGCCCGCGGGGATAGACCCCATCGGCATCGACGACCTGCACGAGATGCTAAGCTTCCCCCGCGCCCGCGGGGATAGACCATATGCGGTGAGATTATACGAGATTCTAAAAGCGCTTCCCCCGCGCCCGCGGGGATAGACCTCAATTTTTGATTGCGTGGGGTGTGCCGTTAAAGCTTCCCCCGCGCCCGCGGGGATAGACCTTATATCTTTATATTGGTTGACGATATATTGCAGCTTCCCCCGCGCCCGCGGGGATAGACCCCGTTTCGGCGTCGGTCTTAGGTAACCCCGTTTGCTTCCCCCGCGCCCGCGGGGATAGACCCCTGAGCCTCGTCAAAAACCTGAGCCTCGTCAAGCTTCCCCCGCGCCCGCGGGGATAGACCTGTAACAGGGCTTTTTTGATCGTAGGCGGGCCGGCTTCCCCCGCGCCCGCGGGGATAGACCTCCATGATGACGGGCAAAAAAGCATCCCGTTGTGCTTCCCCCGCGCCCGCGGGGATAGACCGTCTAAGCCCCTGAAAACACAGGCAAAACAGGCGCTTCCCCCGCGCCCGCGGGGATAGACCTCAATTTTTGATTGCGTGGGGTGTGCCGCTAAAGCTTCCCCCGCGCCCGCGGGGATAGACCTGATTCCGTAAAGTTACAGCCATAACTATGGGAGCTTCCCCCGCGCCCGCGGGGATAGACCGCTGGCCCGCGCACCGCCGTATGCCATTACGGCGCTTCCCCCGCGCCCGCGGGGATAGACCCAAAGAGACAGGCCGGACCCGGTGCCCACCGCCGCTTCCCCCGCGCCCGCGGGGATAGACCTCTTTATCATCGCATCGGATTCGGCTTGCTGTCGCTTCCCCCGCGCCCGCGGGGATAGACCCTCCGCGCTGGGTATCAGCCGTGCGGGCGACCGGCTTCCCCCGCGCCCGCGGGGATAGACCCGGGTATTGCGTAAATCGGCTCTTCAACCCCAGGCTTCCCCCGCGCCCGCGGGGATAGATCCTTCCTTATTTTCTTCCTTTTTTTTGCTCGCGGGCTTCCCCCGCGCCCGCGGGGATAGACCTTTCTTATTCACCAGGGAGGGCGCAAGTAATGTGCTTCCCCCGCGCCCGCGGGGATAGACCTTGTCCTTCTACTGTGGAACACCTTTGACATGCGCTTCCCCCGCGCCCGCGGGGATAGACCGTCCGATGATGCAAAAGCGGCTGGATCTACTCAGCTTCCCCCGCGCCCGCGGGGATAGACCGTTTTTTCGCTATACCATTTCCGCCGACTTTTGGCTTCCCCCGCGCCCGCGGGGATAGACCCCCGCTTCAGCTCCTCTAACATCTCGGTATACTGCTTCCCCCGCGCCCGCGGGGATAGACCTCATTTCCCCCGCAACCGAAGATGGCGGCAAAGTCAAATGGCCGACGCCTTCACCGTCAGAATCGACCACAGCGAAAAAAGCAAGGCCGGCAAGGTCGGGGCGAAGATCCTGAGCTACTCCGGGCGAGCTGCGCGACACGATCCACTATGATGTGACCGGACGTCGGTGGAGATCGGCGGCGTGAAGGTTTACGCGCTTTCCCGCGCCTGTTCGGCAAGACCGTAGCGGTCTGAAAAACCGCGCGGTTGCCTACGGCGACGACCGCGGCATGACCTGCCAGGGCGTCATGGTCTTCCCGAGGCGGAAAATCGTTGGTGGGTTCGTTTGAGGTGTATCAACAGGTTCTTGGCGGCCGCTACGATAGCTGTAACGAACGGAAAAACGAGGCCGGACAGACACGTTGGTCAAAGTTGCCACTGCCGCTATCTGGAAGATCGAGTTTGGCGGTCTACCGGTTCTGGCTTCAGCCCCTCTCGCCGCCCCAGTCCCAGTCGGGTTCGGCGGTGAAGGTGCGGCCGTCGGGCAGGCGGATCATGTGGGAATGGAGAAAGAGGCGGCCGAGGAGCCGGTCGATGACGGCGGTTTCCGGGCGGCCGTAGAGCCGGTCGCCGACCAGCGGGTGGCCGGCGCAAGCGAGGTGGACGCGGAGCTGGTGCATCACCCCGGTGCGCATGGTGAGCCGCACGAGCTGGGAGTCGTGGCGCCGGGTCTTGAGCGGTTCGATGACGGTTTTCGCCGGCAGGACGCGGCCGTCGTATCCTGCGGGGATGGTCGTCGTCATGCGCCGTGGGTCGCCGGGCTGATGAATCAGCGGCAGCTCCACCATCCGCCGCGAACGGACGTGGCCGTGGACGATGCCCAGATATACCTTGTGCACCCGGCCGCCGGCGAACCAGTTTCGTGCCTGGTTCCAGGTGGCTTCGCTGCGTGCCGCCAGCAGCACCCCCGAGGTCTCGTGGTCCAGGCGGTTGAGCAGGCCCGGCTGCAGCGGATCGAAACCGAACCGTGCCATTTCCGGGTAGCGTCGTACCAGGGCGTTGGCGATGGTGCCGGTTTCGTCCCGGTGCTGCGGGTGGCAGTGTACCCCGGCGGGTTTGAACAGTGCCACCAGTTCCCGATCTTCGTGGATGATCTCCAGCGATACGGAATCGTCCGCCGCCGCCGGGCCGGGCAGAAGTTCCGTCGGCAGCCTTGCCGGCAGGGTGACGCGGCTGCCGGCGGTGAGTTTCATCCCCTTGGACGCCGGGCGGTCGTCCACCCGCACCCGCTCCAGCACCCCGCGCCAGCGGCGCACGGAAATCTCCGGATGCTTCCGGTTGAGAAACTGATCCAGCCGGCTGCCGGCGTCCGCCGCCGCGACCGCATGGGTAAGCCGGGGCCCGTTTTCCTGTGACTTTGTCGTCATATTTTTCAAACAGGGGACATTTCAAAAAGGGAACGGATGTATTTCCGGCACCGCCGAAAATACATCCGTCCCCTGTTCCTTGTTGTCCCCTGTTCCTTGCCTTTTCCATGCGTTCCGGAAAAAAGGTGGAAAAAGAGGGATCTGTTGTGGAAAAAGAGGGAACGGGTACACGCTTACGAAGCCAGGTCTCCGGCGAGGCGTCTCAGCTTCTCCAGACTCTCGCGGAAGGTATCCAGTTTACCCTGCAACTCCGCCTGCTTGCCGCGTTCCTTCGCCACCACCTCGGCCGGTGCCCGGGCGAGGAAACCGGTGTTGCCCAACTTGCCCTCCACCTGCTGCAACTCTTTCCCGGCCTTGGCGATTTCCTTCTCCAGCCGGGCCGTCTCCTTGGCAAAATCCACCAGCCCTGCCAGGGGCACGTAGATCTCCACCCCCGGCGCCACCGCCGCGGCGGATTGGGCCGGGGGCGCAGTGTTCGCGCCGCATTCCAGCGACTCCAGTCGTGCGAGGATGGTGAGAAAAGGTTCCATCGCCCGCACGCCGGCCGCGATGCCTTCATCGGCACAGTTCAGCTTTGCCCGGATCCGCTGCCCGGGTGCGATGCCCATCTCGCCGCGGATGTTGCGGATGCCGGTAATGATGCCCATCACCCGTTCCATCTCCGTCACCGCCGCCGGGTCGCGGTCCGTTTCCGCCGCCGCCGGCGTTGCCGCCCGCATGATGGAGCCCGCGGTGCCCGGCAGCTTCTGCCAGATCTCCTCGGTGATGAAGGGCATGATCGGGTGCAGCAGCCGCAGCAGTGCCGAAAGGGTGAACCGCAGGGTTTCCTGCGCCGCCGCCCGCGCCCGCGGGTCGGCATCGGTACCCAGGGTGGGCTTGCTCAACTCCAGGTACCAGTCGCAGAACTCGTGCCAGGCGAAATGATAAAGCGTGCCGGCGGCGTCGTTGAAGCGGTATTCGTCGTAGGCCGATACCGTCGCGGCGATGGTTTCGGCCAGGCGATGGCGGATCCAGCGGTCGGCCAATGAGCGTTCCGCCGGCGCCGGGGGATCTTTTTCGGGGTCGTGGTCGGCCAGGTTCATCAGGGTGAAGCGGGCGGCGTTCCACAGCTTGTTGCAGAAGTTGCGGTAGCCGGCGATGCGCGCCTCCGCGAGGTTGATGTCACGCCCCTGGGCCGCCATTGCCGCCAGGGTGAAACGCAGGGCGTCGGTGCCGTACTTCTCGATAATCACCAGCGGGTCGATGACGTTGCCCCGCGATTTGCTCATCTTCTGGCCATGCTCGTCCCGCACCAGGGCGTGGATGTAGACCTCGCGGAAGGGTACGTCGCCCATGAATTTCAGCCCCATCATCATCATCCGGGCGACCCAGAAGAAGAGGATGTCGAAACCGGTGACCAGCACCGAGGTAGGGTAGAAGGTCGCCAGCTCGGGGGTTTTGTCCGGCCAGCCCATGGTGGAGAAGGGCCACAGGCCGGAGGAGAACCAGGTGTCGAGGACGTCGGTTTCCTGCTCGATGTTGGTGCTGCCGCAGGCGGCGCAGGCATCCGGGTCGGTGCGCGAAACGGTCATCTCACCGCAGTCGGCGCAGTACCACGCCGGGATGCGGTGGCCCCACCAGATCTGCCGCGAGATGCACCAGTCGCGGATGTTCTCCATCCAGTTGTAATAGGTTTTGGTCCAGTTTTCCGGCACGATGCGGGTGCGACCGTCGCGCACCGCGGCGATGGCCTCCTTCGCCAGCGGTGCGATGCGCACGAACCACTGGTTGGAAAGGTAGGGCTCGATGACCTGGCGGCAGCGGTAGCAGTGGCCGACGTTATGAAGGTGCTTCTTCGTCCCTGCCAGCAGCCCCAGCGCCTCGAGGTCGGTCACCACCTTTTGGCGGCATTCCTCGCGGGTCAGGCCGGCGTAGGGCCCGGCGTTCTCGTTCATCCGGCCGGTCTCGTCCATTACCGTGATCGCCGGCAGGTCGTGTCGGCGGCCCACCTCGAAGTCGTTGGGATCGTGGGCCGGGGTGATCTTCACCGCCCCGGAGCCGAACTCGCGGTCGACGTAAGCGTCGGCGATGATGGGGATGCGGCGGTGCAAAAGCGGCAGAATGACATCCTTGCCGATGAGGTCGCGGTAGCGTTCGTCCTCGGGGTTCACCGCCACCGCGGTGTCGCCCAGCATGGTTTCCGGGCGGGTGGTGGCGACGACGATTTCGCCGCCGCCGTCGGCCAGCGGGTATTTCAGCTCCCACAGGGCGCCTTCGTGTTCCTCGTATTCCACCTCCAGGTCGGAGAGTGCGGTGTGGCAGCGCGGACACCAGTTGATGATGTAGTCACCGCGGTAGATCAATCCTTCTTCATACAGGCTGACAAAAACCTCGCGCACCGCCCGTGAGAGCCCCTCGTCCATGGTGAAGCGCTCCCGCGCCCAGTCGCAGGAGGCGCCGAGACGCCGGAGCTGGTTGAGGATGGTGCTGCCGGATTCCCCGCGCCATTTCCATACCCGCTCGATAAAGGCCTCGCGGCCGATGGCGTGGCGGTCGGTGCCCTCGGCGTGGAGCTGGCGCTCGACGACGTTCTGGGTGGCGATACCGGCGTGGTCGGTGCCCGGCATCCACAGCACCTCGCGGCCCTGCAGGCGCATAAAGCGGGCGAGAATGTCCTGCATGGTGTTGTTCAGGGCGTGGCCCATGTGCAGCGAACCGGTGACGTTGGGCGGCGGAATGACCATCGCAAAGGGTTTTTTCCCGGTGTCGGTGCGGGCGGCGAAGCAGCCTTCCCGCTCCCAGTATGCGTACCACCGTCCCTCGACGGCGTGGGGGTCGTAGGCCTTGTCAAGTTCCGTGATCTCCGGTTGCGGCTGGGTCATTGGGTGTTATCCTCAATTTCCTGTTCCAGACGTTCGATCTCCGCCTTGATGATCTTCTCGGCCAGCGGCGGGATGATCTCCTTGGCCACCTGCTCGACGATCATTGGCGCCAGGTCGCCGATGGCGGTGACCAGACGCTCCATGCTGCGGTAGCTGCTGGCCATGATCTTCTTGCTCCATTCGCGGCTCATGGCGTCGATCTCGGCCGCGAAGGCGTCGCTGTCGGTGATGACTTCGGGGGTGCTTTCGTGGGTGCGGGTGGAAAGGGCCGCGGCAGAGCGTCGCAACGCGGATTCCGCCGCCGCCGAAACCGCTGCCGCCATGGGGGCCGTATCCTCCGGGACGGGTTCCCCGGCGGGAGGCGCCGCTTCTGCAGCGGGAATACCCGTTTCATCGGGCCGGAGATAATCTTCAGGGGATTCTTCGGCGATAATCTCCACTGCGTCCTCGGTGATGGTCTCCGGTACTGCGGCCGACTCCGCAGCCGTTTCCGTGGCGGAAACCGGGCCGATCGCAAGGGTCGCCCCTACGGTGGCCGCCTCCGTGGCCGCCACCGTGGCAGCTTCCGCGGTCGCCTCGGCGGTCGATTCGGGTTCCCGGTCCGGCAACGTCCCCGTTGCCGGTGTCGCCGCCGCGATTTCCGCCGGTTCCCCGTCCAGGATCAGTGCTTCACCGGTTTCCAGGTCCTCGGCCGTCATCCCGAATTCCTTCAGCAGGTTATCCAGTTCACCGGCGGCATCCAGTTCCCGGGTGTGGTCAAAATCCTGGTTGCCAGCCGGCGGGGCCGCCGCCGGCTCGAAATCGACCCCGCCTGCGGCGGCGGTTTTTACATCGATTGTCCCTGCCGCTTCCATATCGGGTTCGATTCCGGCGGTGGTTTCCGGTTCGACTTCCATGACGATGTCCGGGCCAAGGTCGAAAGCGGCCTCGATTTCGGTTTCACGCTCAGTTTCCACCGTCAGGTCATCCAGCTCGGCGAACAGATCATCTTCTCCCGGTTCCTCGGCGGCCGGCACGCGGGGCGGCAACTGGTCGAGGGGGATGCCCTCTGCAACCAGCTCGGTCAGTTCGATGATATCTTCGGCGGGTTCCATCTCGGCGGTGGCCGGTGCCGCCGCTTGCAAAGGATGTTCACCCATCTCCGCCTCCTCGTCCGCGGTCGGGTTGACGATGTCGATATCGAAGCCGCTGGCGGCCTTGATTGCCGCCAGGATGGCCGGTCGGTCGAAGGGTTCCTCGAGGCGGTGGTCGTCGGGCAGATTCTCGAATCCGGGGGGGAACGGATCGAAATGCGTCGTCAGCAGCACCAGGGGGATTTCGTTGAGTCCCGGCTTCTGCCGCAGGCGCGTTGCCAGTGCTGCGGTTTCCTCCCGAGTCGGGTAATTGGCGTCCAGGAGCACAACCTGCGGCACGACGTTTTTCAGGCGCCGCAGGAACTGCGCAGGATCGGCCAACCGCACCAGCCGTAATCCGGTGTCGGCAAGTTCCTGCTGGATGAATGCCGCCAGCGGCAGGCTGGTGGTGGCAACGACCACAGTAAATTGTTCCGCCATGCTTTTCGCCCTTTTTCACCATCAAACCCCTCCTCTTGTAGCCGAAAAGGGAGGCAATTGCAACCGCTGTACAACCGTCCGCAACCTTGTGTGGGGATCTTGGCGGTGAAATTACTGCCGGCTTTGTAAATATCCGGCAAGCGGCAAAGGGGGCGCACCGCAAACCGGTTCGCCCCCCTTATGTATCCTGGTTTGAATGATTCAGGTTCAAGTCGCGCCTGATTGAGAAGGCCGTCAAGGGGGAGTTATGTATTATCGTCAAGGCCGGCAAGCCTCTTGTACCGGTACCTACGCGGTCGCCATTGATTTTCTGCCGCTGGTCCACAAAGAGTGTCGACCGGATTCTCATCGCCCAGGTGACGATCGTTGAGGGCGTTACCCTGGTAACGACAGATTCGCCGGTTGCCAGGTACTCCGGGTCGGCCCGGATGGGAACCGGGCCCGCCCCGGTGCTGCCGGGGTCAGCGGATGCGGATTTCCACCCGGCGGGCGGCGGCGCCGCCGAGTTCCGGGTCAACGAGGAACAGCCGGGCGGCGTCCACCGGGCCCGCGGCGGTCAGAAAGGTCGCGGCGGCATCGGCCCGGGTGCGGGCCAGTTGCCGCAGGTCGTCTTCGGTGACGGCGACGCTCGCCCGGAGCATCTTCTCCTGCTCCGCCGGCGCGATCTTCCTGGTCAGGCCGATGAAGTTCGTGTCCTTCTTGAAGGGGGCATCCTTATAGGCCTCCCACAGCAGCTCGGTGAACTCCTCGCCCGGGGCAACGGTGATTTCCTCCACCGGGGGCACCGTTTCAGCCTTTTTCACCAGCCGCTTCAGCTTCTGCGCCTGCAACAGGCGCCGGAAGCGGGTCTCATGCAGCGCTTCGGCATCTGATTCCCGGTCGGCACCGCCGGCAAGTTCCACCTTGAGGCCGGGGCGCTCGTAGAGCGCTTTCGCCAGGGTGCTGAGCTTTTCGCGCCCGGCGTCGTCGGGGGCCGTGGCACCGGCGGCGAAGGCGATGAGGTTGATGTCCTCACCGCCGCCGAAGACCGAGCCCAGCAGTGCGAATGGCGAGGTTACCGCCTTGGCGATGATATTGACGATCATCTTGAAGACAATCCCGCCGAGACTGAACTGGGGGTCGTCGAGGTCACCACTCACCGGCAGGTTGAGGCGGATCTCGCCGGCACGGTTCTGCAGCAGGGAAATCGCCAGTTTCACCGGCAGATTCATGGCTTCGGGGCTGTCGACGGCGTCACCGAAGGCGAGCTGATCGAAAAACAGCCGGTTTGTCGCCTCCAGTTGTCGCCGGTCGATGCGATAGTGGAGGTCGAGGTTCAGCTTGCCCTTGCTGATGGTGTAGCCGATGAATTTGCCTGCGTAGGGCGTCAGCCGGGGCATCTCGATGTTGGTGAAGACCAGGCCGAGGTCGGCGAAGAACCGTTCCCCCAGGGGATTCAGCCGGCCGGCGATGCGCACCGGGGCCTGATTGTTGATCGTGCCGGTGAGGTTCACCGCCGCCGGCTCCGCCGCCATTGAGTCGAGGCCGTCGGCGGTGCCGGCGAGATCCGTCAGTTGCAGTTCGTAGCGCGGCGTAAGGCGGCGGTCGGTGAA
>JAFGAM010000051.1 GCA_016933675.1 Candidatus Anaeroferrophillacea bacterium | reverse complement strand
ATGGCCGCCATCGTCCCTCCCGCAGGTTGCCGGCTGCCGTTATTGCACGAGCCGACCAGCCGTACATATCGAACCGAATGCCGGAAAACATATCACGGCGGTCGGATTCCGACAAGGGTTTTACCCGGCCGTGGTCTTGTGCCGGCGGGCCTTTGCCGGTCACCCCCTCCGGGCGCCGGACCGGTATCGGCGGTCGACGGAAAACCGCCGGACACCCTGAAGTTTTTGGCCACGGCCGGAAAAAATATGATATGTACGCTGCGCCTGTCGTGAGATGTGCGGCGCGCCTGCCGAGGCGGACACCGCAACGGGTCAGGTCATGCGGTTCCTGCCCGCCACGCCCCGGCCGGCGGCATACCGACCAACAGGAACGATACGGAAACCGTACCGGAGACGATCAGACCGGACCGCCAGGAACGGGCGCCGCCGGCGCTACCCCCAGGACCACATGATCCGCCACGTCAAAGAACGGCTGTTCATCTTCAACTACCTCGGCGCCCTGCTGACGATCTTCGGCCTGCTGCTGTTCCTGCCGCTGGCGGTCCAGTTGTGGTTCGCCCCCGACTTGACCAGCACCCGGCTGCTGGCGGCCTTCGTCCTGCCGGCGCTCGGACTGGTCGTCGGCGGTCTAACACTGCAGAAGAAGGTACCCGGACGCATCCCGACCGTCCGGGAAGGAATGATCATCACCGCGCTGGCCTGGATGACGGCGGCACTGGTCAGTTCCCTGCCCTTCGTCATCGCCCTCGGCACCTCGCTGCCGGACGCCGTCTTCGAGGCCACCAGCGGCATTACCGCTTCCGGCCTGACGGTTTTCACCGGTCTCGACCGCCTGCCGGCGGCCATTCTTTTCTGGCGCTCCCTGCTCCAGTGGATCGGCGGCATCGGCATTCTGACCTTCTTTCTCGCCGTCAGCTTCCGCGGCGGCACAGCCACCGCCGCCCTCTTCGGCGCCGAAGGGCACAAGATCACCAGCCGCCGCCTGGTGCCGGGAATCTTCAACACCGTAAAGATCATCTGGCTGCTCTACGGCGGACTCACCATCGCCTGCTTTTTCTGTCTGTACGCCCTCGGCATGAACCTCTTCGACGCCCTGAACCACGCCCTGACCCTCGTCTCCACCGGCGGCTTCTCGACCCACGACGCCAGCATCGCCCACTACGCCGGCACCCCCCGGGCGATACTGCTGGAATACTGCATCATGTTCTTCATGGTACTGGGCGGGATCAACTTTCTCATCCATTACAAGGTCGTCAAGGGAGACTGGCGCGTGCTCTATCGGGACTACGAGATCCGCTGGTTCTGGGGGCTGCTCGCCGGCGCCGCCCTGTTCGTTGCCGTCGATCACCTGCGGCATCTCGCGCCGCTGCCGCCCGACCTGGCAGAGTTATACCGGGTGTGCCGCACCTGCCTGTTCCAGGTCATCTCGGTACTCACCAGCACCGGCTACGCCACCGAACCGATCCACTCGCCCTTTTACCCCGCCTGCTCCCGGCTGGTGTTCATGTTGCTGCTGTTCGTCGGCGGTGCGGCGGGTTCCACCGCCGGAGGCTTCAAACTGTTGCGGCTGGGCATCCTCTGGCGGGTCTTTACCGGCGAACTACGGCGCGCCGTCGCCCCCCGCCGGGCGGTACAGCCGCTGGTCATCCATGGGCAGATCATCGACGCGGCGGAAATCCGGCGGGTTACCGCCCTGCTGTTCGCCTGGCTGCTGCTCGTCTTCGCCGGCGCCGGCGTCACTCTGCTGCTGTCCGACCTCGACCCCTGGCAGGCGTGCTCCGGCATGCTGTCGGCGGTCAGCAACATGGGGCCACACTATTTTTCCGTCAGCATCATGGCCGGCCTGCACCCGGTCATAAAAGTGGTGTTCAGCCTCGGCATGCTGGTCGGCCGTATAGAAATCCTGCCGTTCCTGGTACTGTTCTCCCGGTCGGCATGGCGCTGACGCGCCAACCTGAAGATTCGCGGATCCGACGCGGGCGGCGGCGTTGCCGCCGAGAGGACGGCATCCGGCTGCCGGCGCGGTGATCTCGCCAAAGACACAGAGCACCAACGCCAAAATCGGCGGAGAACATCAGCGCACGGAGGTACACTGGGATATGTATATCATCATCGCCGGCGGCGGCATCAGCGGGACGTCGCTGGCCAAGGTACTGACCCACCGCAGGGACGACGTGGTCATCATCGACCAGAACCGCGAACGCTGCGAACAGCTCTACGCCGAAACCGGCATGATGACCATCAACGGCGGGGCGGCGGATATCGGCACCCTCAGGGAAGCGGGCATCGACAAGGCCGAGGTGGCCATCGGCGCCCTCTACCGCGACAGCGACAACCTCACCTTCGCCATTCTCGCCCGCAGCTTCGGGGTCCCGCGGATCATGGTCAAGATGCGCGACCCGGCCTATCTCGAAGCCTTCCGGCAGGCCGGCGCCAACACCATCTGCAACATGAACGAACTGTTCCAGAACAAGGTGATGATGGAGCTGGAAAACCCCAACATCCAGATCATCACCCATCTGGAAGGAATCAACACCCAGCTGGTGATGATCCGCTTCCCCCAGACCGGCGACCCGGACGGCATCACCATCCAGGAACTGTCGACCCAGGGGGTATTCGCCAAAAACTGCGTTTTTGCGGGAATCCTGAACGAAAAAGCGGAAAAGATCGTCATGCCCCGGGGGGCCGACCGGGTCTATCCCGGCGACAAGCTCTTTCTCGTGGTTGATAACGAGCGGATCCCGGAGATGTCACGCTACCTGGATATGATGGAAAAGGAAGGATAATATCTTCGGTAGACAGCACGGTCCGGGGCACGGCATGATGTGGTACCCCGGACCATGGAATGCGACACGATGGCGGTATGGCGATGCGGTCAACGATGATGGCCTCACCACAACTCCATCTCATCCGTTGCGCCGCAACCTGAACCACCGCGGCGT
>JAFGAM010000050.1 GCA_016933675.1 Candidatus Anaeroferrophillacea bacterium | reverse complement strand
CGGAAGATCCTGGTGTTCAAATCCAAACGACGCAAGGGATCCAAAAAGATGCGCGGTCACCGGCAGTCCCTTACCGAGGTGAAGATTACCGGGGTCAGTGCCTGAAGGGCGATGACGGACGGTTTTTTCGTGCGACCAGTATTGCAGACAAGGAGTTCCGGTCATGGCACATAAAAAAGGTGGCGGCAGCACCAGTAACGGGCGCGACAGTATCAGCAAGCGCCTGGGAATCAAGCGTTTCGGCGGGCAGCAGGTGCTGGCGGGGACGATCATCGTGCGGCAGCGGGGTACCAGGATTCACCCCGGCAGCAATGTCGGCCGGGGCAAGGACGACACCCTCTTCGCTCTCGTGGACGGGGTTGTTACCTTCGAACGCTACGATAAGCGTCGCAAGCAGGTCAGCGTCTATGCGCCGGCGGCGAGTGCCGCGTAGGCAGCAGCATCAGCGCCCACCGCGCTTATTCTCACTGACGATGCGCCCCCGCCGTTTTGGGGGCGCTTTTTTTGTGGCGGCCGCAACGGTTGCCGCGTGGTCCGAAAGAGGGGGAACCCGGTTGCCGGTTGCCGGTTGTCGCGTGCGGCACAGGCATTGCGGCCGGCGGGTGAAGAACGGTGATGAAGAGATTCGTCGATGAGGTAACGGTCGAGGTCGAGGCCGGACATGGCGGCAAGGGGTGCGTCAGTTTTCGCCGGGAGAAATTCATTCCCCGTGGCGGACCGGACGGCGGCGACGGCGGCAAGGGCGGGGATGTCTACCTGGAGGGCGACGGCCAGGGGCAGTCGCTGCTCGATCTTTTCTACCAGCGGCTGTACCGGGTCAAACGGGGCGGCAACGGCTCCGGCAGCAACCGCCATGGCGCCGCCTCGCCCGATCTGGTGGTGCGGGTGCCGCTGGGTACCGAGGTGTGGGATCTTGATCGGGAAACCGGTGAACGCCTGGTGAAACTCGGTGAGATCCTGGAGCATGGCCGGCGGCTGCTGGTCGCCCGGGGCGGTCGGGGTGGTAAAGGCAACGCCCATTTCGTTTCCTCCACCCACCGCAGCCCGCGATTCGCCCAGCCGGGCGAAGAGGGGGAATCGCGGTCCCTCAGGGTCGTGCTCAAGGTGATGGCCGATGCAGGTCTTGTGGGGTTGCCCAATGCCGGCAAATCAACCCTCATCACCGCCCTGTCGGCCGCCCGGCCGAAGATCGCGTCCTATCCGTTCACCACCCTGCACCCCCACCTGGGGATGATGCCGGTCGATGGCTACCGGCAGATATCCTTGGCGGATATTCCGGGGCTGATTGCCGACGCGCATCGCGGCAGCGGCCTGGGAACCAGGTTTCTCAAGC
This sequence comes from Candidatus Anaeroferrophillacea bacterium, assembly GCA_016933675.1. Classification (GTDB taxonomy): domain Bacteria; phylum Desulfobacterota; class Anaeroferrophillalia; order Anaeroferrophillales; family Anaeroferrophillaceae; genus JAFGAM01. Next base: position 886 of record JAFGAM010000050.1, on the reverse strand, counting down.
ATGTGGAACGCAACCGCGTTCTGGTGCATCTGGTGTCACTGCGGGACCGGACGGAGGTGGATGGACTGCTGACGGACTATCGCACCGTCATGACCGAACTGGCCTCGTACCGCGCTGACCTGCCCGACCGGGTGCGGCTGGTGCTGCTGTCCCAGTGCGATACCGTCACGCCGGCAACGGCGGCCGAACTGACGGCAGCCATGCGTCACCGGCTGGCGGCGGAAACGGGTGGTGAGCCGCGGGAGGTGATGGCGGTTTCCGCGGCCACCGGCGCGGGTATCGAGGCTTTGCGTCGGCGGCTTATCGCCCTGGTGGACGCCGCCGCGCCCGCGCCGCCGGTTTTCGACTCCTGAACCCCGTTTCCGGCTCCTGGACCCCGCTCCCGGTTCCTGAACCCCGCTCGCACCCGGCTTCTGAACCCCGCTCGGCGGCCGGTACCGGCCGCGGGGGTGGAAATCCGGATACCGACCGGGCCTTTTCCGCCGGGGACGGTCAGTCAAAAAGCCGATCGGACATTATCGGCTGCGGCCGGTACCGGCGGCGGTCACTGTTTGTATTCCACCACCACCTGGCGCCGCAGGTCGGTCAGCAACAGATCCAGTTCCTGCTCCATCCGGGTGGAAAAAAATGCCCGGCGGATATCTTCCTGAAGGGTTTCCGGCAGATCTTCAATGGCTTGCGGCTGTCCGTCAATGCGGTTGGTGACGAGAAAAAGATGCTGCCCGAAGCGGGTTTTGACCACCGGACTCAACTCTCCCACCGGCAGGTCACCGAACACCACCGCCTCGATTTCCGGCATCAGGCTGCCGCGGGTGAATGATCCCAGCGCGCCGCCGGTGGCCGCCGCGGGACCGCGGGAGTACTCCCGGGCGAGATCGGTGAAGGG
>JAFGAM010000049.1 GCA_016933675.1 Candidatus Anaeroferrophillacea bacterium | reverse complement strand
TTCGGTTCCAAGTACGTGGCGCGGAACCGGTTCGGCATCAACGGTTCCCTGTACAATCCGACGAAGCACGGCGACCTTCTCCGGGCCCGCTTCGACATGGGTGAGGACGACGAACTCTTTTACGGCAGACTGGAATACACCTATCCCATCAACTACCTGGGGACCCGGGTGGGCGCCAGCTACAGTTATCTTGAGTACGAGGCCGGCCGTGAGCTGGAGGTCCTGGAGGCGGAGGGGCGGACCCGGTACGCCAGTGCCTGGGTCAGCCACCCCATCATCCGGTGCCGGAACATCAGCTGGTTTGCCGATTTTGGTATCGATTACAAGAAGATCGTCCAGGAATCCGTCTGGGACAATCGTGCCTCGGAGGATCTCTGGATCGCCCGGGCCGGCAGTTATGTTGATTTCGTGGACGTCCTGAACGGGCGGAACACCTTCTATGCCGGCGTCCGGCAGGGGTTGAGCGATGCCCGGATCATGTCGAACTACGATGCGGACAGCAAGTTCACCAAGCTGGAGATGAGCTATAACCGGTACCAGTTGTTTCCCTGGGGGGTGAACGGTGTCCTTTCCGTGACGGGGCAGATCGCCTCCGAGCGGCTTCCCTCGACGGAGCAGATCCATATCGGCGGCGCGGGGACCGTTCGCGGCTTCGGCCAGGGTGAGTACAGCGGTGACAACGGCATTTACGGGACCGCCGAGGTCAGGGTGCCCCTGTGGCAGAAGGATTTCCGGTGGATCGGCCAGGAGACCTGGGGATGGGACCTGCAGCTTGCCTTCTTTGTTGACGGCGGCAGCGTCCAGCGCAAGGACGCCGATGTTTCCGAGGTTGAGAGCGAAGAGATCTACGGGACGGGGCTGGGGCTGCGTCTCGGCATCTCCCCTTACATCCAGGCGAAGGTCGACTGGGCCAAGGGCTTTGCGGGGGCCGACCCGCAGGATGAGGATTTTGAAAAGAACGGTGTCTGGTACGTACAGATCAGCGCCTTTTATTAATGGTATTGACGGTCCCGCCGCGCCCACGGCGGATGTTGGCCGTGTAAGTGCACTTATAACGAGGATGCCCATACATACAATGTTTTAACATTCAGGAGGTTATACGATGGCCAGTTTGAGCAGGAAGATCAAGAGAACCCAGATGAGGAGAACCCGCCGCGAGCGGCACACCTATTCCCTTGAACGAAGCCTCCGCAGGCTGCAGAGCCTGGGGGTCGGTCTGGGGAGCGCCATGGTCTTGCTTGCCATGCCGACAGAGGGTGTTGCGGGCCAGGGCTTTACCCAGGTCGTGGACGGGAAGACGACCACCTATACCCAGACGGTGGACAAGGTGTACAACGAGGTGGACCGGTACAGCATTGCCATCGACGAGATACACCGGTACAGCCAGCCCTCATCGGACGCCATATTTTTGCAGCGGGTCGTCGGGCAGGATCCGTCGTCGATCCTGGGGCAGTTGATCGCGAACGGGCAGGTCTGGGTCATGAACCCCAGCGGGCTTCTGGTCGGGGCCGATGCCCGGATCAACACGGCGGGATTTTTGGGCACCTCGCTGGTCATGGATCAGGACGACTTCTTTGCGGGCCGCTATAACCTTTATCAGGACGGGGACGGCGGCTACGTGGTGAACAAGGGTGAGATCATCGTCAACAACGGCGGATACGCTATACTGGCCGGCGGTTCCGTTGTGAACGACGGGTTGGTGGCGGCGGAAGCGGGCGAGGTGGTTCTCGCCTCGGGCCGTGCTATGTCCTTTGACTTTGACGGTGACGGGCTCATCAATTTCGCCGTGGACGACGAGACGGCGGCGGCGATCACCGGCCCGGACGGAGCGGACCTGACCTCCGCCGTTCTGAACACGGGCGATATCAAAGCATCGCGGGTGCTGATGACGGCGCAGGCCGCGCGGGACATCTTCGACGCCGTGGTGAACAACGAAGGCATCATTGAAGCGACCTCGGTATCCGCTGAGGGCGGCGTGATAAAGCTCCTGGGCGGTGACGAGGGGGCCGTGCTCAATACGGGGACACTGGACGCCTCCGGTGACGCGGAAGGCGCTACGGGTGGCACGGTCCAGGTCCTCGGCGAGATGGTCGGTCTTCTCGATGGGACGGAGATTGACGTATCGGGGGACAGCGGCGGCGGAACGGTCCTGGTTGGCGGCGACTACCAGGGTAAGAACCCCGATATGCAGAACGCCTCGAAAACCTATGTGGCCTCTGAGGCGACCATCAAGGCCGATGCCCTCACCGAGGGCGACGGAGGCAAAGTCATCATCTGGGCCGACGAGTCGACCTGTTTCGATGGCTCCATCTCCGCCCGCGGCGGCGCTATAGCCGGTGACGGCGGCTTTGTTGAGGTGTCGGGCAAGGATGAGCTCGCCAGCTTCAGCTGGAACGTGGATCTCACCGCACCTGCCGGAACGGCGGGCACCCTGCTTCTCGACCCGACCAATATCATGATCAGAAGCGGTAACGACGACGGCACCGACGGAACTCAGGATGTTGGAACGGCTGGGACCGATGAGGATATCTGGCTCAGTCATGACAGTGGCGATGCAAACGACGGATCCATTGACGCAGGCGATACAGGAACAGGAGCCGACCCATTCGAAGTATGGCAGAGCGAGATTGAAGGTTCCAGTGGCACCATCGTCCTGGCCGCAACGAATGACATATACGACCGAGCAGCTGATGTTGGTTGGACCCTTTCTCTCGGGGGCGACAGCCTCACCCTCACGGCGGGGGGTTCCATTACTCTTACACGCATGGCTATCGGCTCCGGAAACGCGGTTACCCTGAACGCTGGTACGAACATCACGCTGGGACGGTATATAGATACTGTTAGTAGCCTCGATGTCAACTTCGGCAGCAGCGGGGCCGGCACCTTCCAGGTGAACGGCGGCATCTTAGCAACCGGGGCGGTCACCATCGATGGCGTTGGTGGTGATGACATTGTCGATATCAATAATGTGGTTACCGGTGGTTCGGTCACCGTTCAGACCGTCGACCGAGTTAACATCAGCATCCCTGCAACTGATGCTATCACCGCCACTAACGGTGATATCAATATAGCAACCGCCGTCAACGGCATCTGGCTTGATGGCACGAATGGCTGGGTTACTATCGAAACGACCGGGGGTACCGGCAACATCACCCTGGCGCCCGTCGCCGATTCCAATAGCGACACTGGTCTAACCGTTCATAGCCACGGTGCTACCACCTCGGGTACCGTCAGTATGGGCAGCGTGGGGGCCGGCTCTAATGACATTAAGGTTCTCGCAGTTCTTGCGAAGGGCGACCTCTCCATCGGCACAGTGAACGTGAGCGGTAACAGCAGTGGCATGGGTGTGTTACTGAGTGAAACGGGGTCCGGCATCATCGACATACAGGGCGATATCACCTCGACGGACGGCGATATCCTTATCGATACGGACAACGCCATTACCGTCGACTACGACCTGACGGCGACCGGCGGCTCCATCCAGATAGGCGAGAACGGTAATGCCGGGTTCCGCGAAATAGCCTTAATGACCCAAGGTTATGCGGGCACCATCACCCAGACCGGCGGCGCCGTCATCCGCTCCACGGACGAAGACATCTACATCCTGTCGTCCGGTGATTACATCGCCGGCAACACCGAAGCCCTTCGTGCCGACCTCGGCAGCATCTACATTGACCCCGTCAATGCCGACCTGCCCGGGACAGTTGTCGCCGGGACCGACATCATAGCCGAGTCGAGCAACAATATCACCCTCGATGGCACTATCACGGCCAATCGAGACATCATCCTTCGTGCCGACTCCGATTCGAGCGGCACCGGTAATATCATCCTGCTCAATGGCTCGGTTACCGCTGATAACGACAACAACACCGAGGGCGGCATTCTCATGGCAGGATTCGACATCGTTCTCGATCCCATGGGCGATGCAGGTATTGCCACCGGTATAACGGCCAGAGGCGACGTGTGGAATAACGCAGATCCACCGGAAGGCGCGGATCCCGATCCGGTCTCCATTGCGCTCCTCGCCTCCAATGACATCGCTATCAATACCAATGTAACAGCTGCCGGCAATCTCGTCATCAGCGCCGACGCCGATCTTTCACTCGTCGACAACAACTGGCCGGCTCCGATCTCGGGTACTACCAACGGGCCAGCCCCCGACGGCCTGGGTGGTGGTGTATATATCAGCACGGATCTTGTAAACACTTACGGCGCCGGCAACGACCTCCTCCTGCACGCGGGAGATGCCATCACTGTTTCGGGGATTACCATCGTCACTGCCGGTGCCACGCAGTCGATCACACTCGACGCGGATGGCAGTGTGAACCGAAGCGATGGAGGCGACGCCTATCACGACGTCGCCGGTATCGCCCTCCTGGCGGCCGACGACATCACCATAGCCACCAACACAATCCTGGACACATCCAACAACGTCACTGACGGCAATGTCCGTATCACCGCCGACTACGATTTCGCAGCTGCCCATGCCGTCAGCGGTGCGCAGCTTGGTATCACGAACAGAAGTGTAAACGGCTCAGGCGTGATACAGAACGATGGAATCATCTTCTCCGGCGCCGGCATCTATGTCCAGGGCCCCCAGGCCATAACCATCCCGACGGATTCCATCATCAGCGCCAACGGGGATATCTTTTACACCTCCACCGCCTCGAGCATCAGCGTCAGCGACAATGCCGTGATACAGGCCGGGATGCGCCTGGGGACGATCGGCGGAGAGGTACAGCTCAAGGCGGCAACAACCGTGATGCTGGCTGATAATATCGAGATCAGTTCCGGAACCATCTCGGGTACCGGTGGTGTGACCATCATCGGACCCGACGGCATCACCGTCGGCGAACAGGGAAACCTGACCGCCAACGGTGGTTCCGTCAGCCTGTCGGCTGCTGACGGGGCCATCGACATCGACACCAGCACCGACCTCGCCGCCACCCTTGACGTGGTCATGACCGCAGAAACCGCCATCATCGTAGACGGCGCGCTGGTTCCGACACGATACCTGGATGTAGTCGTCGGTGAAACCGGTGTTGCCGACGGTACCTTTACCCTCGAGGACGACGGCACCATTGACGTACCCACTTCTCTCGTCATCGGCCCGGCCGATGCCACCAACAGTAATATAGAGATTCAGCTTAGCGCCGCCGGAGCAGCCGGGACGTGGGTTGCCATCGATGGTGGCGTCCTGGCCGATGGAGACATCACCTTCGACCTCGATGACGGCGTCACCTTCGCCGGAACCGATCTTCGGATTTCCGGTGCGATGACGGCGACCGACGCTCTGCAGGTTCTGCTGTCTGCCAACCAGGATGTGGTTGGTGACAGCATTAACGGTTTTTACGCTGCTCTTGGCGGCGACAGCGTAACCGTTAACACCTCCGGTTCCGGAAACGTTACGGTCGGCAATGTCATCGCAAACAAGTGGATCAACCTTGTCAGCGGTAACGGCACCATCACCACCGGCAGCCTCACTGCCGGGGCAAACAACAACTATGCAGGCACCTATGCGGCCATCAAGATCGATACCGACGGAAACGCGGTGATCGGCGGTGACGTCACCGCAACGGTCAACAGCGGCCTCAACATCTGGATCGACCCGGCCTATGTAAGCCTCTCCGGGAACATGACCGCCGACGGAAATATCTGGCTCAGCTCGCTGGGCGACATCGACGTCAACGGTGTCATTCATGCCTATGATTCGACCGGCGGTGCCAATGGAAACATCTATTTCTATGCAGACGACTCCGGCATCAACGTCACCACCGGTGGCGCCTTTGCCGGTGGCGACGGAACGGGTAATCTGAATATGCTCCCCGGCAGTGCCCTCATCGCCCAAGGCAACGTGATCCTGGGTGGTGAAAACCTGGCCCTTGATGGAGTAACCGCGGGCGGGACATTAGCGGTTACCACCGACGTCAGTGCTGGCGCCGGCGGGGATGAAAACCTTACACTGAACGGCGACCTCTTTGCCGCCGGGGGCGTGACCCTTGCCGACGCAGCCGGGGCCGGTCTGCTCAACATCGATTTGACCAATGACATATCAATCCGTTCGACGAACTCACCCATTTCAATGAATACCGCCAGCCTTGACGGAGCCTGCACCCTTTCTGTCAACCCCGGCACAAGTACCGTGGTTCTCGGAATCGTTGGGACTAACACTCCTGTCGAATCCATTGTTGTTAATGCCGGAACGATCACCCTCAACGGCGCAATCACGGCCGATGGATCGATCGACATCAGTACACTCACCGGTGACATCGCGATTGCCGCTGCTTCCATGACCTCTAACAATGGCAGCATCATGCTCGACTCGGGCAGTGCCATAACCAATGCGGGTGCCGCGGCAACCCTGACAGCACAGAACGGCACCGTGGATCTCCAGGCCGATACCGGCATCGGTGCCGTGGGCGCAGCGGTCAGCACCAATGCGCGCTTCCTCGAAGCAAGCACGGACAGCGGTACTATCGTGATCGCTGAGACCGATGGCGTAACCCTCGCAGCGGGAGGCCTGACCACCGGCGTTGCCGCTGCTGATGATATTACATTGACCGCCGGTGGCAACATCGACGCATCCGGTACCCCGATCATCGGGAACGGCATATCGATCACCACGACCAACAATGGTTCCATTCTCGATGTCAGCATCAATGCCGCAGACGTGGTGAACCTTACTTCCGGCGGTACCGGTGACATTATCGGCGGCATGATCACTGCTGCCGGGGCGGTCACCCTGCAGGGTAATGACGGTATTGTCGAAGGCCTGGTCATTAACAGCAATTCCACATCCACCACGATCACTGCTGCACAGATAGTCGGTAATGTCATCGAGGACGCCGGTTCTGTCACCCTGACGGCGACGGCGGGTTCGATCGTAGGAGGTGAGAGCAAGTCCGGTGGAGCGGCGGATATTAATGCCACGGCGGCGATCGAC
>JAFGAM010000048.1 GCA_016933675.1 Candidatus Anaeroferrophillacea bacterium | reverse complement strand
CGGTATGCGCCGGGTAAGACCGGTGAAAGCGACCGGCTACGTCACGAGAGCACGTCAGGGGTGCGGGTGGTAACGTGCCTGAAACCAGATAATCCCGCCATTATCCCGTCCAATCGCAACCATAGTGGAACGGGGGGCATGATGCCCCCCGTTGTGCGTCAAGGATAGGTGTTGTTTTTCAGGAGATGCTCTTCAGAGCCGGTGGTGTTCGTCGTGCCCACCGGCCTGGCCCCATCTTCAGTTCTGCAGTTGCGGCAGATCCCTGAAGTTGTCCAGTGCCTGCGGGTTGGCCAGGGCGTCCTTGTTGGTCACCGGCTGGCCGTGGATTACCTTGCGCACCGCCAGTTCTACCTTTTTGCCGCTGATGGTGTAGGGGATGTCGGACACCGGGATCACCTTCGCCGGCACATGGCGCGGGGTGGTGTTCTTGCGGATGGTGGTTGTGATCCGCTTCTCCAGCTCCTCGGTGAGCTCGACCCCCTCGGCGAGGATAACGAAGAGGATCACCCGGACGTCATCCTCCCAGTTCTGGCCGATGACCAGGCTGTCCTTCACCTCGGCGATGGTCTCCACCTGGCGGTAGATCTCGGCGGTGCCGATGCGCACGCCGCCGGGGTTGAGGGTGGCATCGGAGCGGCCGTAAAAGATGACGCCGCCGGTCTCGGTGATCATGATGTAATCGCCGTGGTGCCAGATTCCGGGATAGGTGCGGAAGTAGGCGTCGAGATACTTCTCGTTATCCGGATCGTTCCAGAAATAGATCGGCATCGACGGGAAGGGCTTCGTACACACCAGCTCGCCCTGCTGGTTCAGGACCGGATTGCCGTCATCGTCCCAAGCCTCGACCCTCATCCCCAGACCGCGGCACTGCAGCTCCTCGCTGTAAACCGGCAGGACCGGGTTGCCGAGGGCGAAGCAGGAGATGATGTCGGTGCCGCCGGAGATGGAGGCCAGATCCAGGTCCTCCTTGATCTCCCGGTAGACGAACTCGAAGCTTTCCGCCGACAGCGGCGAACCGGTGGAGCAGATGGTTTTGATTTTTGTCAGGTCGTAGTCGGTGCCGGGCCGGATTTCCGCCTTCTGCACCGAGGCGAGGTACTTGGCGCTGGTGCCGAAGATGGTGATGCCTTCCTCCTCGGCGAGTTTGAACAGCACACCGCCGTCGGGGTAGAAGGGCGAGCCGTCGAAGAGCACCAGGGTGGCGCCCACCGCGAGGCCGCTGACCAGCCAGTTCCACATCATCCAGCCGCAGGTGGTGAAGTAGAAGAGGGTGTCGTCGCGGGTGAGGTCGCCGTGCAGCACGTGTTCCTTCAGATGCTGAATGAGGGTGCCGCCGGCGCCGTGGACGATGCACTTGGGCACCCCGGTGGTGCCGGAGGAGTACATGATGTAGAGCGGATGGTCAAAGGGGAGCTGGGCGAAGTCGATCTCCAGGCCGCTCTCGGAGGCGAGGAAATCGCCGAACAACACCGAATTGTTGATGCTGCCGATATCTGGTTTTGGTTCGGTGTAGGGGATGACCACCACCTTTTCCACCGAGGGCAGGCTGTTGAGGATGTCCCTGACCCGTTCGAGGGAGTCGAAGGTCTTGCCGTTGTAGGCGTAGCCGTTGGCGGTAAACACCACCTTAGGTTCGATCTGCCCGAAGCGGTCCAGCACCCCCTTGATGCCGAAATCGGGCGAGCAGGATGACCAGATGGCGCCGATGCTGGTGGTGGCCAGCATGGCGACGATGGTCTCGATCATGTTGGGGACGAAGCCGGAAACCCGGTCGCCGGCGGTTACCCCGAGGTCGCGCAGCGATTTCGCCAGCCGGGCGACCTGATCATAAAGTTCGGCGTAGGTGATGCGTACCGCTTCCTGCTGTTCGCCCTTGAAGACCAGGGCGGAGCGGTCGTCGCGGAAGCGCAGCAGATTCTGGGCGAAGTTGAGACGCGCACCGGTGAACCATTTCGCGCCGGGCATCCTGTCGCCGTCCTCCAGCACCCGGTCGAATGGTTTCGACGCGGTGACGCCGCAGTAATTCCAGATGCTTTCCCAGAAATCGGCGGTTTCGGTCACCGACCAGCGGTAAAGGTCATCATAGCCGGTGAAGTCAAGCCCGTTCTTTTCCTTCAGGTAGCCCCGGTAGCGGGTCAGATTGGCGCCGGCGATGCGCTCGGCGGAGGGGGTCCACAGCGGTTTCTTCATCGTTTTCTCTCCTTCGCGGATGCCCTGATGCGCCGGCGGTACGCCGGAACTATCTTGTGACACCTTACGTTAACTGACGGAATTTCATCCGGAAATCGCCTGACAGCCGCAATTTCGGCCATTTTCATACCCGATGGAACCGCCCTTGTCAATGTCTTTGGGGCCGGGCGGGAAGCCGGGGGGGGCGGTGCCGCCATTCCGCTCAGGCACCGCGCAGCCGGCAGCAGAGGGCGAAGCCGGCGGCGGCGGCCGCCAGGCAGATGACGACGTTCAGGGCGACGTTGCCCGCCGCCTTCAGCCAGGCCTCCTGTTGCAGCAGCTCGAGGGTGTCGACGCTGAAGGTCGAGAAGGTGGTGAAGGCGCCGAGGAAGCCGATGGTTGCCGCCGCCTTCAACTGCGGGCTGAACCACTGGTCCGCGGGCAGGCGGACCAGAAAGCCGAGGAGGAACGAGCCGCCGACGTTCACCGCCAGGGTGCCCCAGGGCATGACGGTGCCGGCGAGCGCGTGTATCCGGCCGCTGACGAGGAAACGGCAGACGGCTCCGCAAAAGCCGCCGAGGCCGATGCAGAGAAGATGGTTCATGGCATGTTCTCAATAATTGGCATGATGGCTTCGTAACCACTCCGTCTTTGTCGTTGGGATGCAATTTGAGTCATTCAAGATCCGGTGGCGCCGCTTTCATCAACATGGAAGCGCCGCCAATCTCGCGCCGTGACGGTGTCATCCCTAACCGGCGCCATTCGGCAGTTGTTATGGTTCCGTCCGGTATGGTCTTCGTGTCGGAATCAGGCTTATCGGCCTGCCGGCCGGTTTTTTATCTTTACCGCTGTAGCCGAGCACGGCCGGCCTGTCAAGGGGGAGAATGCCTCCGGACTCCCGGCTCGTTTCCTTGTGCTTGACCGGACGGGTGTTCTGTGTCAGTATTTTCCCTGCTGAAACGGAAAGTCGAAAAAGCCCGTCCACGGCCTTCTTCGACCGTGCCGGCCGGAAACCGCAGGGCGACCGGCGCGAGTAATCGGGGGACTGGTTCCGGGTCCGGATGAACCGGGGCGGCCCCATGGAGTCGGGGGGCGGTTTTTCAACGCCCGCCGTGGAGAGGGGGAGGTGGTCGATGCTGATCGTCATGAACGCGGGGGCGGGGGAAGGGCATGTTGCCGGGGTGACCGCGGCGGTGGCGGAACTGGGGTTCGAGGCCCGGGCGATTCCCGGTGCCGGCCGGGTGGCCATCGGAGTGGTGGGTAACCGGGGTTATGTCGACGATACCGCCATCATGCGGCTTCCCGGGGTCGATGAGGTCATCCATGTGACCAAACCCTACAAACTCGTCAGCCGGGATTTTCACCCCGAGGATACGGTGGTCGAAATCGGCGGCCTGAAGATCGGTGCCGGGCAGCCGCCGGTCGTCATCGGCGGGCCGTGCTCCATCGAATCGGAGGAGCAGATGGTCGCCGTCGCCCGGGAGGTCAGGCGCCGCGGCGGCCACATGCTGCGCGGCGGTGCCTTCAAGCCGCGCACCGGGCCGCATAATTTCCAGGGCCTGGGCGCGGAGGGGCTCCGCATCCTCTATGCCGCCGGCCGCGCCGTGGGCCTGCCGGTGGTCACCGAGGTGATGCGCATCGGCCAGCTCGAGCTGGTGGCCCGCTATGCCGACATGCTGCAAATCGGTGCCCGCAACATGCAGAATTTCGATCTCCTCAAAGAGGTCGGCAAACTGGACCGGCCGGTGCTGCTCAAACGCGGCATGTGCGCCTCCATCGACGAGTTCCTCGCCGCCGCCGAGTACATCCTCGTTGCCGGCAACAGCCGCGTGGTGCTCTGCGAACGGGGTATCCGCACCTTTGAAACCGCCACCCGGAACACCATGGACCTGGCGGTGGTGCCGCTGGTGCAGTCGCTCTGTCACCTGCCGATCATCGTCGATCCGTCGCACGCCACCGGCAACTGCCGGCTGGTGACGCCGATGGCGGCGGCGGCCGTCGTCGTCGGTGCCCACGGCGTCATGGTCGAGGTCCATCCCGAGCCTGCCCGGGCGCTGTCCGACGGTGCCCAGTCGCTCGATTTCCCCGCCTTCGAAAATTTTATGGAACATATCGATCATTACTGCCGGGTGCGGCGGTAGCGCCGGCGGGATGGCATGGAGATGAAGTCCTGGCTTGCAGTCGCGGTCGGCTGCCTGATCATCGTGCTGGCGGTTCCGGCGGCCGCCCGGCAGTCGGAGGACGCCCTGGCCCGGGTGGCCATCGGTGCCTACCGCGACGGGTTTTATGACGTTGCCCGCCAGGAACTGGAAACCTTCGTCGCCACCTACCCCGAGTCTCCCCATATCTCCCAAATCCGGCTGATCCTCTTCCTCACCTATCTGCAGGTGCATGCCTGCACCGAGGCGGCGGATATCTGGCCGCGGCTCGGCGGTGACGAGGAGGTCGCCGCCGCCGGCTTCTCGGTACCGCAGCTCCTGTTGCGGCTTTCCCTGTGTTTGCTGCGCAGCGACCGCGGAAACGCCGCCCGGCCGTTTCTCGAGCACCTCGTGGCCCGTTATCACCGGACCGCCGTCGCATCGCCGGCCCGCTTCCATCTCGGCCGGCTCCTGTTTGCCGCCGGAGAGTTCGCCGGTGCCGAGGCGGCGCTGGCGCCGCTGATCGAGGAGCCCGACCGCACCGCCTGCGGGGTGCCCGAGGCGGACCTGTTTTACCTGCTGGGGATGGCCCGCTACCGGCAGGCGAAATATCCGGCGGCGCTGGTCCTGTTCGAAAGTCTGACGGCTTCCGGAGACTGGCGGCGGCTGCCGCTGGATGTCTGCCGCCGGCACGCGCTGGTGACCGAAACCGCGGTTCGGGCGAATGATGTCGCCGCCGCCCGACGCCATCTCGCTGCCTGGCGGAGTGCCTGTCCGGACGACGGGGCGGTTTCCCGCGGCCTGCTGCTGGTGGGTGAAAAGCTGGCCGCCGCCGGCGACTACGAGGCGGCCGGAGGGTATCTGCGCGCCGCCGTGGAGCATCCGGCGCTGGACGTCCGCGGCCGGTACGCGGCTCTCGGCCTGCTGGCCGGCGCGGCCCGGCAGGGAAATCGGGAAGCGGAACTGGCCGGCATCATCGAGCAATTGCTGCCGCTGGAGGAGGAGGGGACGAAGGAACACCGCTCCCATCTGCAGGCCCTGGCCGCCCTGCGGTACCGGCTCGGGGAGTATGATGCCGCCGTTGCCGCCTGCGGTGCCCTGTTCCATCGCTATCCCGAGACCGCCGGCGAGAGTTCCCAGCTATTTATTCTGGCCGATTCCCTCGCCGCCGCCGGGCGCTGCCCGGAACTGGTGGATGAGATGCCGCGGCGGGTCGATTTCGCCGCCCTGGAGACGCCGGATGCCTTCCATGTACGGATCGGTCTGCTCCTGGTCCGCTGCCTCGGGACGGAAGGACGCCCGGTGGAGGCCTTCCGACTGCTGCAGCGGATCTACGCCTGGCCGGCGGCGGCGGAATTCCGCTTGCTACTGCTCGGCCGCGGCTATGCGCTGGCCCGGGAACCGGGGTCGGCGGGGCGTGACTGGATCGCCGCCGAGGTGCTGCGGCATTATTCGCTCGACAACCGGGAGGATGTCGCCCTGTTGCGGGATCACCCGTATCTGGTGTATGCTGTGGCGGATCGTTTTTACCGTTCCGGCGCTTACGATCAGGCGCTTCCCTCGCTCGCCTGGCTGCGGCAGAATCTGCCGGCAACGGCGACGGAACTCCGGCGCCAGATCCTGTTCGTGCTTGGTGACAGCCTGTTTCACCTGCAGGACGATATCCCGGCCATCGGCACCTTCGAGGAGCTGCTGCCCCTGACCGCCGACCGGCAGCGGGAGCTGACCATGCTGCGGCTGGTGCAGCTGTACCATCGCCGGGGGTTTGCCGAGAAACAGCGGCGGCTGGCCGCCGAACTGGCGGCGGTGACCACGGATGAGGAACTGCGCCGGGCGTTGCGCTCCTATATGCCGGAACCGGTCGGAAAGGGGTCGCCATGAAGCTGTTTCTTCTTGCCCTGGGTCTCGCCCTCATTCTCGAGGGGATGCCCTATTTTCTTTTTCCCCGGCGTCTGCGGGAGCTGCTGGCGACGCTTTCCGGCCAGCCGGAAACCACCCTCCGCTTCTTTGGTCTCACCGCCATGTGCTGCGGTCTGCTGCTGCTGGTCGCCGGCCGCTATCTGCCGCGTTGACCGCATCCCTCAACTTTTGCGCGCCGCAAAGCTGAAGCCGTTGCCGGGTGCCGGTGTATTCTGAGGTATTCCGGCAGTTGTTACGATGCCATCAAACTTGACTTGTGGCGTCCACCTGTGCTTTAACACCTCCCTTGTGAACCTTTATCCGGCGCTCTTCGATCCTTGAAAATCCATGGATGTCGATTCCTTCAACTACGATCTGCCCCCCGAACTCATCGCTCAGCACCCGGTGGCGCCGCGCGATCATTCCCGCCTGCTGGTGCTCGACCGCGATACCGGCCGGCGGCATGAATCCCGTTTCCACGATCTCGCCGGGTGGCTTGCGCCCGGGGATCTCCTTGTCTGCAACCGTACCCGGGTGCTCCCGGCGCGGCTGCCGGGGGTGAAACAGGCGACCGGCGGCCGGGTGGAGATCTTCCTCGTCGACCGCCGGGCCGACGGTGATCGCGAGCAGCGGTGGCGCTGCCTGGCGCGGGCGTCCAAACCGCTCCGGCCGGGTGCCGTCATCGGCTTCGGTGATGGTTTCAGCGGTGAGATATGCCGCGCTCCCGCTGGTGACGAGCCGGGGTTGATCGCCCTGCGTGCCCGCGCCCCGGAAACGGTCAATGAGCTTATTGAACACTACGGCCGGGTACCGCTGCCGCCCTATATCCGCCGGGATCCGGATGCCGACGACCGTCGGCGCTACCAGACCATCTTCGCCGCCGACGACGCCGCCGGCGCCGTGGCGGCGCCCACCGCCGGACTTCACTTTACCCCGGACCTTGTCGCCCGGCTGCGGGAGCGGGGGATGGTTTTTGCCGATCTGGTCCTCCACGTCGGGCTCGGTACCTTCATGCCGGTACGGGTCGACCGGGTCGAGGCGCATCGCCTGCATCCGGAATGGTTTGCCATTCCGCCGGCGACCGTTACCGCCATCGCGGATGCGCGGCGGCGCGGCGGACGGGTCGTCGCCATCGGCACCACCGCCGCCCGGGCACTGGAATATCACGCCGCCGGCGGCGTAACCGGCGGCTGGTGCGATATCTTCATCTATCCCGGCTACCGTTTTCGGCTGGTGGACGCGCTGATCACCAATTTCCATCTGCCGCGGTCGACCTTGCTCATGCTGGTGGCCGCCTTCGCCGGCCGCGAGGCGGTGCTCGACGCCTACCGCTACGCCGTCGCCCGCCACTTCCGTTTCTACAGTTATGGCGACGGGATGTTCATCAGGTGAAGTCATGAATCCCTTTCAACTGGATGCCGTCGACGGCGCCGCCCGTGCCGGACGGGTGACCACCGCCCACGGCGAGTTCGCAACCCCCTGTTTCATGCCGGTGGGCACCCGCGGCACCGTCAAGGGGATGACCCCGCGCCAGCTTGCCGAGGATGTCGGTGCCCGGGTGATCCTCGCCAATACCTACCATCTGCTGCTGCGGCCGGGACCGGAACTGGTGCGGGAGTTTGGCGGTCTGCACCGTTTCGTCGGCTGGGACGGACCCATCCTCACCGACAGCGGGGGCTTCCAGGTCTTCAGCCTGGCGGCGCTCAGAACCCTTGACGAGGACGGCGTCACCTTCCGCTCGCCCATCGACGGCAGCCGCCACCGCCTTACCCCCGAACGCGCCGTCGCCGTCCAGGAGACCCTCGGCGCCGACATCATCATGGCCTTCGATGAATGTACGCCCTATCCGGCAACCCGCGACGAGGCGCGGGACTCACTGCTGCTGACAGCGCGCTGGGCGGCCCGTTCGCGGGCCGCCCGCCGGCGGGATGACAACCTGCTTTTCGGCATCGTTCAGGGCGGGATGTATCCCGAGCTGCGTCGCGAGAGCGCCGAACGGACGGTGGCAATCGGCTTCGACGGTTACGCCCTTGGAGGACTCAGCGTCGGCGAAGACAAGGAGACGATGGCTGAAATGATCGCCGTCTCGGCGCCGCTGCTGCCGGCAGCGCGGCCGCGGTATCTCATGGGGGTGGGTCGGCCGGAGGATCTGGTGCTCGCGGTGACCCACGGGATCGACATGTTCGACTGCGTGATGCCGACGCGAAACGCCCGCAACGGCATGTACTTCACCGCCGCCGGGCCGCTGGTCATCAAGCAGGCGCGCTACCGGGACGATCACCGCCCCATCGACGCGGAGTGTGACTGCTACGCCTGCCGGCACTTCAGCCGCGCGTATCTGCGGCACCTCTACACCAGTTCCGAGATCCTCGCCGCGGTGCTGGGGACGCTGCACAACCTCTGTTTCTACCAGCGGCTGATGGCGCGGATGCGGGAACACATAATTGCCGGTACCCTGGTGGATTTTCGCAAGCATTTTTTTTCCGGATATGGTATGGCAGACCGGTTTGGTTCTGCCGGGTGAAAAGCCGGTGTGCCGGCGGGTACACATGTATGGTGTCCTCAGGGGCGAAATGACGGGCGAATCCGCGCCGGGCCGGTTGCCGGTCCGGCGGGCGCCGGGGGAAGCCGGCGCGATTTACTGAAAAAGAAGGAGAGTACGGTATGTTGGGTATTGCGTTTGCGATGGCGCCCGGGGCCGGCGGCGGGGCGCCGGCGGGCGGGCTGGAAGCGATCAAGGGGTTTCTGCCCCTCGTCCTGATGTTCGCGATCTTCTACTTCCTGCTCATCCGGCCGCAGCAGAAGAAGCAGAAGGAACACAAGAGCATGATTGCCAACCTGCAGCGCGGTGACGAGGTGGTCACCGTTGGCGGGCTGCTCGGCAAGATCACCGCGATCACCGACAAGACCATCACCGTCGAGGTGGCCGACAAGGTGCGGGTGCGGGTGCTGCGCAGCCAGATTATGACCGTGGTCAAGGGTGAACTGTGAGCCTTGCGCCCGCCGGCGCTGTGCGGCGGCGGTGAATACGATAACCGGAGTGCAGAAAAAATGATCAAGAGCATGAAACTGAGACTGCTGATCGTTGCCGCGGCGATACTGCTGGCGTGCATCTACCTGATTCCGACCTTCGGCGGGGCGCTGCCGGCCTGGACCCGGTCGCTGCTGCCGGTGGAGAAGATTCGTCTCGGCCTCGACCTGCAGGGCGGCATTCACCTGCTCATGGAGGTGGACGTCGACGAGGCGGTGGCCGCTTCCGCCGACCGCCTGTCGGAGGAGATCGTCCGCCTGCTGGAGGAGCGTGAGCTGCCGAAGGTCGGCATCCGCCACCCGGAGACCGGGATGCTGGAGCTTTCCGCCGCGGTTACCGGTGAAATCGACCAGGTGCGGGCGTTGCTCGACACCGAACTGCCGGCCTGGGAGACGGTTTCCTCCACCGATTCCCTGCTGGTCATCCGCATGAGTGCCGACGAGCGCCGGCGGATCGAAAAACTGGCCATCGATCAGGCGGTGGAGACGATGCGCAACCGGATCGACCAGTTCGGGGTTTCCGAGCCCGAGATCCGTCCCCAGGCCGACAACCGTATCCTCGTGCAGCTGCCGGGGATCAAGGACACCCGCCGCGCCATCGACCTTATCGGCAAGACGGCGCTGCTGGAGTTCAAACTGGTGCGCGAAGGGGTCGATCCGCGGACGCTGGAAAACGGCGCCCTGCCGGAAGGCAGCGAGATTCTCTATCAGCAGGAATTCGATCCCGAGACCCGCAAGGTGGTCCGCAAGGTGCCCTATGTCGTCGAAGATCGCACCCTCATGACCGGAGACTACATCGCCGATGCCAAGGTGCGGTTCAACTCCCAGTTCGGCGATCCGTACGTCGCCATCGACTTCAACTCCCAGGGCGCCAAGCTTTTCGATCGCCTCACCGCCCAGCACGTGAAGCGCCGGCTGGCCATCATCCTCGACAACAACGTCTATTCGGCGCCGGTGATTCAGGAGCGCATCGCCGGCGGCAAGGCGCAGGTAAGCGGCCGCTTCACCGCCAAGGAGGCCCGCGATCTGGCCATCGTGCTGCGCGCCGGGGCCCTGCCGGCACCCATCCGGATCCTCGAAAAACGGGCCGTGGGGCCGTCCCTCGGTCAGGATTCCATCAACAAGGGGATGTTGTCGATGCTCATCGGCGGCGCCCTGGTGATTATCTTCATGCTGGTTTACTACCGCTACAGCGGTCTCGTGGCCAACCTCGCGCTGGTACTCAACCTGCTTTTCATTCTCAGTATCCTGTCGCTGGCGAAGGCGACTTTGACGTTGCCGGGGATTGCCGGGATCGTGCTGACCATCGGTATGGCGGTGGACGCCAACGTGCTCATCTTCGAGCGTATCAAGGAAGAACTCCGCCTCGGCAAGACGCCGCTGGCGGCCCTTGACGGCGGTTACGGCAAGGCGTTTCTGACCATCATGGACGCCAATATCACCACCCTCATTGCCGCCATCGTCCTCTACCAGTACGGCACCGGTCCCATTCGCGGTTTTGCCGTGACGCTGTCCGTCGGCATCCTTTCCAGTCTGTTCACCGCCATCTTCGTTACCCGGCTGGTGTTCGATCTGCTCATGGCCCGGCGCGCCCCGGCCAAACTGAGCATCTGAAGCGTCCAAGGAGAACAGTCCCATGCAACTGGTGAAAGCGGGAACCGCCATCGATTTCGTCGGCCGGCGGTTCAAATTCATGGCCCTTTCAGCGATCGTTATTCTTATCGGCATCGCCGCGCTGTTGTTCCGCGGCGGTCTCAACTACGGCATCGATTTTGCCGGCGGTACCCTGGTTCAGGTGCGCTTCAGCGCGGCGACCACCAGCGACGCCATCCGCACCGCGTTGACCGGCCTCGATCTCGGCGACTGCACGATTCAGAAGTTCGAGGAGACCGACGGTCTCGAATTTCTCATCCGCGTCGAGCGTTCCAAGGCCGACCTGGTGGGCATTTCCGATGACATCGGCGGCAAACTGGCACAGACCTACGGCGAGGGCCGGGTGGACATCCGCCGGGCGGAGATGGTCGGTCCCAAGGTGGGCAGCGACCTGCGCCGCAAGGGGCTGCTGGCGATCATGTACGCCCTGGCGGGCATCCTGGTCTACATCACCGTCCGCTTCGAGTTCAAGTTTGCCGTCGGCGCCATCGCCGCCCTGGCCCACGACGTGCTGATCACCGTAGGGATTTTTGCCCTGCTGAACAAGGAGTTCAACCTCTCGATCATCGCCGCCCTGTTGGCGATCATTGGCTACTCGCTCAACGATACCATCGTCGTTTACGACCGCATCCGCGAAAACCTCAAGCGCGCCGGGCGCCGGAGTTACGTCGAGGTGATCAACACGGCGATCAACGAAACCCTCAGCCGCACCATCCTGACGTCCCTGACCACCATGCTGGTGCTGTTGGCGCTCTTCTTCATCGGCGGCGGGGTGATTCACGATTTTGCCTTCGCTCTCATCGTCGGGGTCGTTGTCGGAACCTATTCCTCCATCTTTATCGCCAGTCCCATCGTCATCGCCATGCGGGATATCAAGTTCTTCCAGCCGAAGACCCAGAAGGCCTAGGGACGGGGAGGCGGGGCGTACGGGCGGCCACGGGGGGGCCGTCCCTACGCCCGCCGGCGTGAAACACGATGCCCCCGACAAGTCCCCGGATGCCGGGAAGGGACGGATGCGCCAGGATGGTGCCCTCGGGTGTGTGCGGTTTTGAGCCGCCGCTTGCCGGTGCGTGGTGACGCGAAGATGAAGATGATGGTGTTACCGTCGGGCCAATGAACATGGGTAGCGTTTCGACCGTCGAGATGTTCTGCAGTCTGCAGGGGGAGTCCACGTTTGCGGGGCTCCCCTGTGCGTTTGTCCGCTGTGCCGGCTGCAACCTCTCCTGCAGCTACTGCGATACCGCCTATGCCCGCGACCCGGCAGCCGGAACGGTGCGTGAAATCGCCGCGGTGGCGGCCCGGCTGCTGGATTTCGGCACCCGTCTGGTAGAGATCACCGGCGGCGAACCGCTGTTGCAGGGGGGTTTCGGCGAACTCGCGGCGCGGCTTCTCGATGCCGGCCGCACGGTACTGGTGGAAACCAACGGGGCACTCGATATCGCCGCTCTCGATGCCCGGCTGCATGTGATCATGGACGTCAAGACCCCCGGCAGCGGTATGGCGGCCGCGGTGCGCTGGGACAACCTGCGGCACCTCGGTCCCCGGCATCAACTGAAGTTCGTCATCGTCGACGAGGACGATTTTCACTGGAGCCGGGAGGTCGTCGGGCGGCTGGTGCCGGCCGGGGTGCCGGTGCTCTTCAGCCCGGTGGTCGAAACGATGCCGCCGCCGCGGCTGGCGGAGCTGATTCTTTCCTGCCGGCTGCCGGTGCGGTTGCAGCTGCAGATGCACCGCATCCTGTGGCCGGAGCGGGATCGGGGGGTATAGGTATGGAGCGGCCGGCGGTGGTGCTGCTCAGCGGCGGGTTGGATTCGGCGACGGCGGCGGCGGTGGCCCGGCGCGAGGGGTTTGCGCTGTACTGCCTCAGCTTTTCCTACGGGCAGCGGCATGACTGTGAGGTGGATGCCGCCCGACGGGTGGCGGCGGACCTCGGAGCGATCCGCCACCTGGTGCTGGCGGTTGACCTGGCCGCCTTCGGCGGTTCGTCACTGACCGATACGACCCTGGATGTGCCCCGGAACCGGCCCCTCGATGGGCCGGACGAGATTCCCGTTACCTACGTCCCGGCGCGCAACCTGGTTTTCATCTCCCTGGCGGCGTCCTGGGCCGAGGCCCTCGGTGCCCGCGACATCTTCCTCGGGGTCAACGCCCTCGACTACAGCGGCTATCCCGACTGCCGCCCGGACTTCATCGCCGTCCTTGAACAGGCGGTCAACCTCGGTACGAAGCTCGGCGTCGAGTATCCGGATACGCCCTGGTTCCGGCTGCGGGCGCCGCTCATCGATCTTACCAAGGCGGAGATCATTCGTCTGGGTACCGCGCTTGGCGTCAACTACTCCCTGACCCGCAGTTGCTACGACCCGCGTCCCGGCGGCCGCCCCTGTGGCGCCTGTGACAGCTGTCGCCTGCGGGCGGCGGGGTTTGCCGCCGCCGGCCTGCCGGATCCCCTGGGTTCCGACGGGGTGTGGGGCTGATCGGTCGGGTTCTATTTCTCACCGGATTTTTACGGAATCGCCTCCGCGGCCAAAGTGCGTCGACCAGGGATGGCATCGTAATGGCTGCGGAATCGCGGCGTTTCCTTGCCCTGGGGAGGCGCGGCCGGCCGTTTGCCGATCGCGTCCTCGAGGCCGGTGCGGTGCCGGGATCAACCCCCGTCCTGCGGAAGCGTACCCGGCTGTTTGCCGATCAACTCAGGTTGAAGCGCAACGGAGAAGATGGAGTTGTTGCGAAGCCGGTAATTTTTCCCGAATCACTTGCAGGAAATGCAGCCTGCATTATACTGTCAGATCAGTATCCGCCGGCACTGGCGCCGGGCGCCTGGTTGGTTGCCCGGGTTGTCGGGCGCCCGGCAGAATATTTCCCGGTGCGGGGAGCGCGGCAATTGGCGCTGTTGCAGGGGCATGGCACGCCGTGCCAGGGGCGAAGCCGGCAATTTTCGCGGCGCGGGCACAATGCAGAAATCGGGATGTCGGCACCGATTCCGGCCCGCCGAGGAATGATCGGCAGGATGCGTGTCGGGCACTGCCGGGTTCCACCATAGTTTGGTGATCTGCCGGGGTGGTTTAATATGTTTCCGTGGATGTTGCCGCGGAAATGACGGGCCCGCGCCGCCGCGGGCCCGGTGTTCGGATTTTTCCCGGTGAGGTTGATGGCTGGTAGTCCGCGAAAACGGTTTGCTGCGGTTGTTCCGTATCCGCTCCGGCGCCGACGCTTTCCGGCGCTCTGGTTGGTGATCGGGTTGCTGCTGGTCTTCGTCAATGCCTGCAGCGGCCCTCCCGAACCGATAATCATCGGTCTGGCGGTCAATCTCAGCGGCATCGGCGGCGAGGCCGGGGAACACATCCGGGACGGCGCCCTGCTGGCGGTGGACGATGTCAACCGCCGGGGGGGGATCGCCGGCCGGCCCCTGCGGCTCCTGGTGCGTGACGATGAAAACCGGTCCGAAATTATCCAACGGGTTGATGGTGAACTCGTCGATGCCGGCGTGGTGGCGGTCATCGGTCACAGCTATTCCGCCAATACGCTGAAGGCCTATCCCCTGGTCACCGGCCGTCGGACGCTGCTGCTGACCGCCTATACCGCCGCCGCTGCCCTCAGTGGCCGGGACGATCTGTTCGTCCGGACGTCCGTGGACTGCGTCCAGTACGGCCGGAGTACCGCGGTGCTGCTGCAGGCGCGGGGGGTGCAGTCGCTCGTCTGCCTGATGGACATGTCGAACGCCGACTTCGTCAACGATTACGAACGGCAGGTGGCGGCATCATTTGCCGGTGAGATCCGTATGGTGCCTTTCGATTCCACCGCTCCGGTCGACTGGCAGGCGCTGGTGGAAGCCCTGATCGAGTCGTCGCCGGACGCCGTCCTGCTGCTCACCGAAGCGAGCATGACCGGCGTTGCGCTGCAGAAACTCCAGCTTGCCGGCTACTGCGGTCTCCGACTCGCGACCGTCTGGGCCCAGGCGCCCGGCCTGCTGCGCTATGCCGCCGCCGCTGCCGAGGGACTGGCCATCATCACCTTTATCGACCCGGAAAATTCCCGTCCAGATTTTCTTTCCTTTGCCCGCCGCATGGAGGAACAGTTCAATCGGCCGGCCAGCGCTCGTTCGGCGCGTGCCTACGAGCTGGTGACGATTCTTGCCGATGCCCTGCGTCGTTGTGATTCCTTTGACAGCGTGGCGCTCAAGCGGGCGCTGTTGGCCCGGTCCTACGACACCATCCTCGGCCGGGTGGCTTTTGATGCCTGCGGCGATGTGATCCGGCCGCTGTACGAGGTGGTGGTGCGCGGCGGTGCCATGCGTACCCAGGGGGTGATCGGGCCATGAGGCCGGTGTCCCTGCGCCGCAAGATCATCCGGGCGCTGCTGGTGCTCTTCATCGTCGGCTTCGCGGCGATGGCGTTCACCAGTGCGGTGGTGCAGTACCGGCGGGATCGCGCCCGGCTGGCAGCGGCGATGGACACCCGCATTGTCCTCGCCGGTTCGGTGATGCGCGGGGAAATCTATCGTTACGATGCCGTCGTCCGGCGGATCATCGCCGATATCGATGATTCCCGACCGGCTTCGTCGCTGCCGGCGCTCATCGGCCGCCGCCTGCAGTTCCATACCCTGGGCGACGTTTGCTACCTGCTGGATGGCCGCGGCCGGGTGCGGTCGATTTCTTCCGGTCACGACGATTATCTCGGACTCGATCTCGGCGCCGTGCCGCTGGAGGACGCCGCCCCGGCGGCGCCCGGTGAACCGCAGGTCGGGCACTACCAGTCGCTGCTGACGCAGAGCGCGGTCATCGGCCTCGCATACCGTCTGCCCCGCGACTGGACGCTGGTGGTCGAACGGGATCTGCAGCACGTGACCACCGCCATGGAACCCTTCATCCGTACCCCGCTGCTGGCCGGTGAGGCGATCTTCGCGCTTTCCCCGTCCGGCCGGGTAATCTACCACCCCGACTCCCGGCTGGTGCGGACGCGGCACAATCTCGGTTTCGACATCAAGGAGCGGAGTGCCGATGGCGGCGACGGGCTCTTTTCCTATCGTTATGACGGCGTCGGTTTCATTGCCCGTCGGCTGCCCATCAGGCAGCCCGACGGCTGGACGATGTACTATGCTGTGCCGCGGACGGAACTGCTGTT
The DNA here is from genome assembly GCA_016933675.1 of Candidatus Anaeroferrophillacea bacterium. Taxonomy (GTDB): domain Bacteria; phylum Desulfobacterota; class Anaeroferrophillalia; order Anaeroferrophillales; family Anaeroferrophillaceae; genus JAFGAM01. The sequence goes on along the minus strand of JAFGAM010000048.1, from coordinate 39,761 downwards.
GCGTATCGCCCGGGCAGTGCTGCTTCAGGCCAGCCTGCTGGCGCTGCTGTTCGCCGGTTTTCTGGCCGTCGTCCATTTCTACCTCGCCCGTTTCTTTGCCGATCCCGTCAGCCGGGTGACCGCGGTACTGCGGCGGTCCGGCGACCGCCGTGCCCTTTCCCTGGCCCCGGAGATGGCCGCGGGCATCGCCGAACTCGACGAAATCATCGCCGCCATCGGTGCCCGCGATCAGGCGGTGAACCGCATCTCCGCCCAGATTTCCACCATCCTCGACAGTCTCGATGCGGTGGTCTATGCCGCCGACATGGAATCACACGAGCTGTTGATGGTCAATCGTTACCTGCGGAATGCCATCCATTACCGCGGTGATCTCGAAGGCAGGAAATGCTGGGAGGTGCTCCAGAAAGACCAGCGGGGGCCGTGTCCGTTCTGTACCAACGACCGGCTGCTGACGGCGGCCGGCGAACCGGTGGATGGCGGCTGCCTGTGGGAGTTTCGCAATACTGTCAACGGCCGCTGGTACGAGTGTCGCGATCAGGCGATCCGCTGGACCGACGGCCGGCCGGCGCGGCTGGAAATCGCCACCGATATCACCTGGCGCAAGGAGGTGGAGCAGGCTCTGACGGCGGAGACCGAGCGCCTGGCGGTGACCCTGCGCAGCATCGGCGACGGCGTCATCGCCACCGATGACGAGGCCCGGGTGATGCTCATGAGCGTCGCCGCCGAGGAGCTTACCGGCTGGAATCAGCACCTCGCCCGCGGCCGGCCGGTGGGCGAGGTGCTGCCGCTCGTCGACGAGGAAACCGGTATGCGGCTGCCGGTGCTGGCGGATCAGGTAATGGCGGACGGCTTGTCGCGGGCGCGGGAAACGCCGGGCGTACTGGAAGGTTCGGAAAACCACCGGCGGCTGATCGCCGAAAGCGGCGCTCCTATTCGCGGCCGTGACGGGGCGATCATCGGCACTGTCCAGGTGTTCCGCGACATCACCACGCAACTGCGTACCGAAGAGGAGCTTCGCAAGGCCCAGAAGCTCGAATCCATTAGCGTTCTCGCCGGCGGTATCGCCCATGATTTCAATAACATTCTCATGGGCATTCTCGGCAATATCAGTCTGGCCCGCAGCCGGTTGGCGGCCGACAGTCCGGTGGCGGCGCTGCTGCAAAAGGCGGAGAATGCCTCCCAGCGCGCCCGCGGTCTGACCCGGCAGATGCTGACCTTCGCCCGCGGCGGCGAGCCGGTAAAGGAACTCTCCGCACTCGGGCCCCTGCTTCGGGAGTCGGTGGAGTTCGTCCTTCACGGCGGCAATATCGTCGGTTCCATCGCGATTCCGGACAATCTGTGGCCAGTGGAAATCGACCGGGGGCAGATCGACCAGGTGGTGCACAATCTGATTCTCAACGCCCGCCAGGCGATGCCGGGCGGCGGCCGGGTGACGGTTGCCGCCGCCAATGTCGCCGACGGCGGCAGCGAATCATTTCCCGGCCTTCCGGCGGCGCGCTTCGTGCGGGTCACCGTTGCCGATACCGGGCCGGGGATTCCGCCGCGGGCCCTCGAGAAGATCTTCGATCCCTTTTTCACCACCAAACCCGGGGGCAGCGGCCTGGGGCTTTCGGTCTGCCATTCCATTGTCAAAAAACACGACGGACACATGTTTGTCCGCTCATCGGCGGGTGCCGGGGCGGCCTTTACGTTCTATCTGCCGGCGGTCGACCGGATCCCGCCGGTGCCGCCGCCGGCGGCGGCACCGGGTAACCACCCGGGACTGCGTATCCTGGTCATGGACGATGACGACGTGGTGCGGATGGTGGCCGCGGAGATGCTTGGCTGCCTGGGGCACACGGTGGCGGAGGCGACCAATGGGGAGGAGATGCTGGCGGCCTGTGAGGAAGCCCGGGCGCAAAACCGCGCCTTCGATATCGTCTTCATGGATCTGACGATTCCCGGGGGCATGGGCGGCCGGGAGGGCATCAGGCGCCTGCTGGAGCGCGATCCCGCTGTCCGGGTGATCGTTTTCAGCGGCTATTCCAACGACGAATGCCTGTCCCGCTACCGGGATTTCGGGTTCCGGGCGGCACTGGTGAAGCCCTTTACCATCGACAAGCTTGCCGCCGCCATCAGTGAGGTGCTGAGCTCAGATGCGTGACAGCGAGATGATGTCCATCATCTTCTGTATCGTCTCGCGGCTGCCGGCGGCAACGATGGGGCAGCCGCGCTCGAGATCGAGGGTCAGGAGATCGAGATTCTCCCCGGACATGCCGGTCATCACGCCGCCAGCTTCCTCGAGGATCAGTTTGCCGGCGACATAGTCGATGGTGCGTGACGGTACCGGGTAGAAGAAGACGTCGATGCTGCCCGCCGCCAGGTAGCAGATATCCAGGGCGGTGGAGCCCAGGGAACGGGCGCGTTCGAACATCTCCAGCAGCGGGATGATGCGTTTGATGCCCACCTTGTTGTGCGCCGCCTCGAACACGAAGGCGCGGGGTACCTCGACCTTGCGGCACTGGAGCGGTTTGCCGTTGAGAAACGCCCCCTGACCGCGGACGGCGTGGAATTCGTCGCCGGTGGCCAGGTTCTTCACCAGGGCGACCACGGCGTCGCCGACCGTGCCGCCGCCGGCCGCCGCCAGCGCGGTGGCGTAGTAGGGAATTCCCTGGCGGGCGTTGAAACTGCCGTCGATCGGGTCGATGACGATGCGGCCGGCGGGATCTTCCCCGTAGGAGCGGCGGCCGAGTTCCTCGGAGATCAGCTCGAAATCATGGCCGTAGTTGGTATGCAGGGTTTCGAGCTTGTCGACGACGATATCTTCGGCGATCTTGTCGACCTTCAGGGTCATATCGCCGCCGGCACCCTTGCCGATGATCAGCGCGCCTTCCTTCGTGCCGGCGTAGCGGGCCATCTGTTCACCGATTCGCCCAGCCAGGAGGCGAAAGGTGTCGAGCCAGAACCGGGTATCCATACATCCCCCTTCAACGCCCCGTACCGGGGCGGCAACAGTGCCCTCCCATCTACCACATTCCATCGGTCCGGGCAAGCGGCGGACGGGCGCCCGGGTGGTTTTTTCGCCCGGTTCACCCCCACCGATTTATATCCTCCCGGTTTTACCCGCTTTTGACCGCTATGCTTGCAGGGGATCTATTCTTGCCCGTTTCCCTGCCTATTTCCCTGAACGGAAGGTTGTTTCGAAAAAATCATTCCGGACATCATGGGGTCTGATCCTGCTTGCACCGGCCGTCGTTTTGCACTAGTATCGGCCCGTCAATTCATGACCCGGTATGTCCGCCGGCGGTGGTAATCGGCGTCGGGACCGCGGTCGGCATGGGCAGCGAACGGATGGGGGACGGGATGTGGCCACGAGCGGCCGGATGGGTCGGGGGCGGCAGTGAAATCGGCGCGGTCGCATCACGACGCCGCTGCTGGTGAAGCGCGGATTGCGAGGCGACGCTGTTGGTGCTGACCGGGCACCGTAAACAACGGGGACCGATCCCGACCCCGACTTCGGGGAAGCCGGGATCGGGCCGCTCGCCGGGCATCGATGGTCCTATAACAAGTGCCGAAGCACGTCCGGGAGAGATGACTGCGGCATGGGAAACCGGGTGATACGCTAACGACGGGAGATCTTCATGATCCACGATTTCGATATTCTGGTGATCGGCAGCGGGGTTGCCGGCCTGTTCTTCGCTCTCCGGATGGCTGAATCCGGCTCGGTGGCGGTGATCACCAAGAAGGAGATGCAAAACACCAACACCAACCTCGCCCAGGGCGGGATCGCCGCGGTGATGGATGCCGCCGATTCCTGCGCGCGGCATATCCGGGATACGCTTCAGGCCGGTGCCGGGCTGTGTCACCGGGACGTGGTGGAACAGGTGATCAACGACGGCCCGGATCTCATCGGCGAACTGGTGCGGCTCGGAGTCCGCTTCACCCCGGCCGGGGAGGATGACGGCGGTGACTACGACCTGACCCGCGAGGGCGGGCATTCGCGGCGCCGTATCCTCCATGCCGACGACTGGACCGGGCGGGAGATCGAGCAGGTGTTGGCCGAGCGCTGCCGGGAGCATCCGCGCATCACGATCTTCGAGAATATGGCCGCCATCGACCTGTTGACGGCGGCGAAGTATCTCGATGCTCCGATTCAGGACGACGTCTGCTGGGGGGCCTACGCCTACGATTGCAAAAGCGGCGTGGTCCACACCTTCACCGCCCGGCAGACGCTGCTTGCCACCGGCGGCGCCGGCAAGGTCTATCTTTTCTCCACCAACCCCGACATCGCCACCGGTGACGGCGTCGCCATCGCCTACCGCGCCGGGGCGGCTGTGGCCAACATGGAGTTCTTCCAGTTCCATCCCACCTGCCTCTATCACCACCAGGTGAAGAATTTTCTCATCTCCGAGGCGGTCCGCGGCGAGGGCGGTATTCTCAAACGCCGCAACGGCCAGCCGTTCATGGAGAAATATCACCAGTACAAGGATTTGGCCCCGCGGGATATCGTCGCCCGGGCCATCGACAGCGAGATGAAGGCCAGCGGCGACGACTACGTTCTGTTGGATATCACCCACCTGGATGCCGACTTCATCCGCCGTCGCTTTCCCCACATCCACGGCACCTGTCTGCGACTGGGCATCGATATCACCACCGCGCCGATTCCGGTGGTGCCGGCGGCGCACTACATGTGCGGCGGGGTGGTGGTGGACCATGACGGCCGCACCACGCTGCCGCGGCTGCTGGCCTGCGGCGAGTCCGCCTGCACCGGGCTCCACGGTGCCAACCGGCTGGCGAGCAATTCCCTGCTGGAAGCGGTGGCCTACGCCGCCCGGGCGGCGGCCGCGGCCGCCGCGGTGCTTGACGGGGAGAACGGAGTGCCGCCGGAGTTTCCCGCCTGGGTCTACACCCATCGTTCCGATCAGGACGAGAACGTTATCATCGCCCACAACTGGGACGAGATCCGGCGGCTGATGTGGAGCTACGTGGGTATCGTCCGCTCTCACAAGCGGCTCCTCCGGGCCCGCAACCGGATCGAACTGCTGCGCCATGAGATTCGTGAGTTTTACTGGGACCATGTACTCTCCAGCGACCTGCTGGAGCTGCGCAACATAGTCGAGGTGGCCCAGTTGATCATCACCGCCGCCATGTACCGCCGCGAAAGCCGTGGCCTGCACTACAATATCGACTTTCCCGCCCGTGACGACGCCGACTGGCTGGTGGACACCATGCTGCGTCAGGATCAGTGTTTCAGCCGCCGGCTGAAACCGGCGGAGCGGGAGAACGGCTGAGGAGGATGCCGGCGCGGGCCACCGGCGGCAGGGGTTCGTGGATTTCCAGCCGCTCGATGGTGAGGCCGGTGGCGGCGGCCAGGGGGTTGAATTCCTCCGCCGACAGGGCGCCGGCGACGTTCCAGGTCCAGTTGACCGGGTCGTCGGTGAAGTTTTCGGGGAAGGGTTCGAGACGCAGCAGGTCGTTGATCAGCAGGTGTCCGCCGGGAACCAGCAGCGTGGCCGCACGGCGCAGGAATGCCTGCTTGTCGACGATGACGTTGAACGAGCCGTTCATGGAGATGAGCTCGAAGCTGCCGCGGGCGAAGGGCGGCCGGGTACCGTCGCCGCATACCAGGTCGATCCGGACCGCCTCCGGCCGGCACCGGCCGGCGATTGCCAGCAGCCCGCGGCTGAAATCCAGCCCGGTCAGCCGCCGCGGCGGGGCCGGGGAGGCCGCCAGCAGGAAGAGATCCACCCCGGCGCCGCAACCGAGATCGAGTACCGCATCCGGCCGCAGGGTCTGGATAACGGGCAGCGGGCTGTGGCACGGGAAGGCGACGGCAAGCTGTTCCGGCCGCAGCAAAGCCGTTTCTTCCCTGGTATAGCCCACCGCCGTCAGCAGGGCGGCGCCGCGGTCGACAGGAACGGCGGCCAGCAGGCCGGCGGGTTTGGCGGCGGCGTTGTCGTACTGGCGTCGCAGCAGGGCGGCGAGCCGGCGGGGAAGGTTTCTTTGCATGGATCCCAGGAGTCAGTGCCTCACGCTGCCCGCGGCAGTGATTCATCAGCAGGTAACTTTGTGCTGAACCCGGCAAATGTCATCCGCAGTAGGGGCGGTTCGCGAACCGCCCCTACTGCGGATCAGGCTACTGCGGGTCAGGCACGTGGCGTCAAGTTGCCGGGAAGGAATCGGAATCCGGGCGTCCGGAAAAAGGCACCCGCCGCCCGCTTGCACTTCCTGTATCATTGCGAATGGTATCTTGCCACGTTTTTTTCGTTCCTGGTTGCCCCGGTCGGGCCGGGGCCGTATTGTCTGAACCCCGGTACTGTGGTATAGCTGAACCACGGTACAGCGGCGCCCGATGGCTTCCTGCCGGTGCCATCCGCTTCGCTGTCTGCCCGTGCGAGCCGCATCCGGACAGCGCTGCAAATTGAGTCGGGCGATGTCCGGTGACACCGCCTTCCGCATCCCGTGTGCGCCGGGAACCTGAGCCCTGCATGCGGGGGCGAACGGCCCGGTGCCCGTACGGTGCCATCCCGTTTCGGTGCCGTCCGGCAGTTGTTACGGTTTCATCAGGCCTGCCGTCGAGGTCGAAACAACGGCTGGATTCAGGGTTCCGATTCCTGATTCCTGACTTCTGAATTCCGGATTCTCATACATGATTGAATTATCGTGCCAGCCTGAACCCATTTCCCTCACCGAGGTCGACTTCGCCGACCGTACCTATCCCTTTTCCTGGGGAGCGCCGCCGGCGGGCCTGGTGGCGTCGGTGCGGCGGCTCGGTGTCATGGTGCCGCCGTTGCTGGCGCCGGGGACGAAGGGGTGGATCATTGTCAGCGGCCGCCGGCGGCTTCTGGCCGCCGGTGAGGTCGGCTTGGCGGAGGTCGCGGTGGGGCGGCTGACAACCGCCGATCCGGCCGAACTGCTGCCGCGGGTGTTCTGGGAGAACGCCGGCAGCCGGTCCTTCAACCCGGTGGAGGCGGCGGATATCCTCACCGTTCTCGAACCGCTGCTGCCGGCGGCGGAGCTGGCGCGGGATGTCGTGCCCGCACTCGGTCTTGCCTCCGGGGCACGCACCCTCGCACGGTGCCGGGCACTGCATGATTTTCCCGAGGTGCTGCGCGATCTGGCCGCCGGCGGCCGGGTTGACGGGGAGACCGTCGACCGCCTGCGGGAATGGTCGCCGGCGGCAATCGCCGCCGCCGCCCGCCGGGCTACGGAATTGCCGCTCAACCGCAACCAGTTGCGGGAACTGGTGGAGCTGGTCGACGGCGTTGCCCGCCGGCAGGGAGAGCCGCCGGCGGTGGTGCTGACCCGGCTGAAAGATGCCGCCGGTAACGGCGCCAAGGACGGTGATGGTCCCGGCCGTGACACCCCGGCGGCGGTGCGTGACCGGCTGCGCGGGTGGTATTATCCCCACCTGCGGGCGGCCGAGGAACGGTTCGACCGGCGGCGGGCGGCCCTGGGGCTGCCCGCCGGGGTATGCCTGCAGCCCGCCCCCGGTTTCGAGGGTGGTTTTTTGGAACTGCGCTGCCGGGTTGCCGGGGGCGATGCCTGGCGCACGCAGCGGGATTGGCTTGCCGCTCTCGCGCCGGAAACGGTGGATGAACTCCTTGACGTCTGATGGCAATTTTCACCCCCGGCGGCTGGTGGTGGAAACGGACGTCGCACGGTATCCCTTCGCCGCCGCGATCCGTGACCGGCTGGCCGGGGTGCCGGTGGTGGTCGTCGACCGGGCCGACCCGGAGACCCTCACGGCACTGCCGGACCCGGAGTTGCCGACCCTGGTGCTGGCGGTACACCGGGGCCGTTTCTTCAAGCCCTGTCCGGGGACCGCGGCAAGCTACCGCTGCTGCCTGTATCACATTCTTCACCTGGCGCTCGGCTGTACCATCGGCTGTTCCTATTGCGTGTTGCAGGGCTATCTCAACCGGCCTTTCATCACCCAGTTCGTCAACCTCGAGGATGCCTGGCGCGAATTGGAGACCGCCTTTGCCGCCGGCGACCGGTTTTACCGGGTGGGCACCGGGGAGTTCACCGACAGTCTGTTTATGGACGACATCACCGCCCTGTCGCCGCGGCTGGTGCAATTCTTCGCCCGGCAGCGGCAGGCGGTGCTGGAGTTCAAGACCAAGAGCGTCAATATCCGCCGGCTGCTGGACTACGACGGCGACATCGGCGAGACGGTGGTTTCCTGGAGCGTCAACGCCCCCGCGGTGGCGGAACGGGAGGAAGGGACGGCGCCGGGGATCGAACGACGTCTGGCGGCGGCGGCGGCCTGTCGGCAGCGCGGCTACCGTATCGGTCTGCACTTCGACCCGCTGATCTGGTTCGCCGGCTGGGAGGAGGGATATACCCGGGCGGTGGAGATGATTTTCGATTATCTGCGCCCGGATGACATCATCTGGATCTCCCTCGGCGCCTTCCGTTTCATGCCGCCCATGCGCGAGGTGATCCGTGATCGTCACCCGGCGAGTTGCATCATCCACGGTGAGTTTATCCGCGGTCTCGACGGCAAGATGCGCTACTTCTGGGGCCTGCGGCGGCGGCTCTACGAACATCTGCGGCGGCAGCTGAACCGTCGGGCCCCGGGGGTGCGGCAGTATTACTGCATGGAGCACCCGGAGATGTGGCGCCGGACCTTCGGCGCCGCGCCGGCGGACAACGATGTCGTCTCCCGGTTGCTGGACCGGGCATGCTGGAGGTATGGGGATTCATGTCTGAACGTCCGTTGATCGGCATCGTTACCGCCTTCCGCCACGAATTGCGGCCGCTGCTCGCCGCCGTCGGGTGGGATCGGGAGGACGTTGACGGTCGCTCCTGGTACCGTCGGGACCACGGCGGTCTCGACCTGGTGGCCACCTCGTCGGGGCTTGGCAAGGTGATGGCGGCGGCCACCACCCAGCAGCTCATTGCCGTTCGCCGCCCGCGGCTGGTGATCAACTTCGGCTCCGCCGGCGGCCTGGTACCTGAGCTTGCCGTGGGTGCCGTGGTGCTGTCATCGGCGGTGATCGAATACGATTTCGCCAGCCTGCACCGGGATGTGCCGCGGCAGCAGTGCGCCCCGGAACTGGTTGCCCGGCTGCGGGATGCCTTTCCGGAAATCGTTGTCGGTCCGGTGGCCTCCGCCGACCGCAATGCCGACCAACCCGAACTGCGCGCCCGGCTGCACCGGGACCACGGCGCCGTGGCCGCCGACTGGGAGGGCGCCGCGGTGGTCCGGGTGGCGCACCGTAACCGGGTGCCGGCGCTGGTGTTCCGGGGTATCACCGATGTTGGCGAAGGCGGCCTGGCGGAGGAATTCACCCGCCATGCCGATACTGTGCTCGCCGCTGCCGCGGCGACCCTGACGGCGTTGCTGGACTGGCTTGCCGGCACCGGTGCCGATCTCCTGGCTGCGGCCGGGGTGCCGGAGCGGCACGGATGATGCGTCGCCTCACGCCGGCGCAGATCATCGTGCTGAGTTTCATCGGCCTGGTGTTCGGCGGTACCGTACTGCTGCATCTGCCATTCATGGTGGCGGGCCCGCCGCTGCGGTGGATCGACGCGTTGTTCACCGCCACCTCGGCGGTGTGCGTCACCGGGCTCATCGTAGTGGACACCGGCAGCCGTTTTTCCTTTGCCGGTCAGGCCATCATCCTCCTGCTGATCCAGGCCGGCGGCCTCGGGATCATGACCTTCTCGGTGGTTTTCGCCCTGATGCGCGGGCGGCGCCTGGGTTTTCGCGAGAAGCTGTTGATCTCCGACACCTTTTCGTCACTGCCGGGTCTGGACGCCCGGCGGCTGGTGATCAATATCTTCCGTTTTACCCTGGCCTGTGAACTGGCCGGGGCGGCGGTGCTCTTCGTCTGCTGGCGGCCCGGCCATGAGGCTGGCGAGGCCGCCTGGCTGGCGCTGTTTCACGCCGTTTCGGCCTTCTGCAATGCCGGTTTTTCGTTGTTTGCCGACAGTCTCACGGGTTGCCGCGGCCAGCCGGCGGTGAACCTCGTGGTGATGGCGCTGATCGTCGCCGGCGGCATCGGCTTCCTGGTGTTGACCGAGGGCTGGTACCGTCTGAAATATCCGGGGCTGCGTCGGCGACCGTGGTCGCTGCACACCAAGCTGGCGGTTACGGTTTCCGTGGTGCTCATCGTCGGCGGCACCGTCGGCCTGTGGTGGTGCGAACGTACCGCCGGCCAGGGCGCCGCCGGCATCCCTGGCGGCCTGCCGGCGGCGCTGTTTCAGGCGGTGAGCGCCCGCACGGCGGGGTTCAATACCGTCGATATCGCCGCCCTCAGCGACGCCTCGCTGCTGCTCATCGCCTTCATGATGTTCATCGGCGCTTCTCCCGGTTCCTGCGCCGGCGGGATCAAGACAACCACCTTCGGAATTCTCGTACTCACCGCCTGGACGCGGTTTTCCGGCCGTGACGCGGTGAGCGGATTCCGGCGCACGGTGCCGCAGAACACGGTGAACCAGGCCTTTTCCATCTTCATGGTGTCGCTGGTGGTGCTGCTGGGCTTCATCTTCGCCCTGTCCCTGAGCGATGCCGATGTCGCCTGTTCACTGCTGGCGTCCCGCGGCCGCTTCATGGATCTGATGTTCGAGGCGGTGTCCGCTTTCGGTACCGTCGGACTCTCCACCGGCATCACCCCGACCCTGTCCGTCGCCGGCAAGGTGCTGCTGGTGCTGCTGATGTTTATCGGCCGGGTGGGGCCGCTGACGGCGCTGGTTTTCCTCGCCGGCCCCCGGCGCCGGGGCGGGCGCTACGCCTATGTCGAGGAGCAGGTGATGATCGGCTGAGGTTTTTCCCTCGTTATCCGGCGGTTTTCACGGTTTATGCGGGATGGCTTCGCAACAACTCCAATCGACCCCTCCGCCGTACCCCTTTTTCCCGGACCGGGTGCCGGGATCAGGCGGCGGCAAACGGAGATTGACATCATGCGTCAATTCGCGGTAATCGGCATCGGTAACTTCGGCTACTATCTCGCCCGCCACCTGGCGGAGCTGGGGGAGGATGTACTCGCCATCGACCGCAACCCGGAGCGGGTGCAGCTGCTCAAGGACGTGGTCAGCCATGCGGTGGTGGCCGAAGCCGATGATCGCGAAACCCTGCAGCAACTCGGGGTGGCGGATGTGGACGTCGCGGTGGTCAGCGTCGGCGAGCGCATGGACGCCAGTATCCTCATCACCCTCTACCTCAAGGAACTCAAGGTGCGCGAGGTGATGGTCAAGGCGATCACCGAGGATCATGGCCGCATTCTGCAGAAGATCGGCGCCGACGGCATCATCTTTCCGGAGAAGGATACTGGTATCAGGGTTGCTGAAAACCTGCATTCGCCCAATATCATCGACCATCTGCCCCTGGGCCGGGCGTACGGGATCATCGAACTGGCGGCGCTGCCCGAGTTCGTTGGCCACAGCCTCGCCGAGCTGAAGCTGCGCAACCGCTACCATGTGCAGGTGATCGCCATTCGCGAACTGGTGCCCGAGCGCTTCCACGTTGCCCCGGCGCCCGACTTCGTCATCAAGGACAGCGATTCGCTGGTGCTTATCGGCGAGAACGAGAACCTGGAGAGGATCCGCACCCGGGTGGAGAAAGGTTGACGGCTTCGTAACCACCCCATACCTCTGCGGTGCCTTACAACCCGCGTCACCGCGGCTTGGGGTCACGCCGCAACCCTCAGGTTTGGCGCACCGCGAATCCGGCGGGGCGGTTAATAACGAATCGCCCCCGCTGGTGGTGCCGGCCCATTTCGGCGCCATCCGGCGGTTGTTACGGTTCCATCATGGTTGATGGTTTCGCTACAAGCCTGTTCAGACCACTTGCCGTCATCCCCGCGGAAGCGGTAATCCGCTGGATGCAGTCAGTCACGGATTCCCGTCGGTGCGGGAAGGACGTCTTGTTCGAGGTTTTGCGCGTCCATCGAGGTTGAATCACGCCACATCATGGGTCCATGGACGCGGATGGTGGTTTCTGTTTGCCCCTGGATGTCTGACAAGGAGAGAGAAGAGATGGAATTTGTCGATCTTGTGGCCCAATACCGGCACTATCGGCAGGAGATCGATGCCGCGGTGCAGGCGGTAATGGCATCGTGCCGCTTCATCAACGGCCCCGAAGTGGCCGAATTGGAGGAACGCCTGGGGGCGTTCGTCGGTGTACCGCAGGCGGTGGCCTGCGCCTCGGGAACCGACGCCTTGCAGCTGGCGCTGATGGCCCTGGACATCGGTCCCGGTGATGAAGTGATCACCACCCCCTTCACCTTCATCGCCACCGCCGAAACCATCGCTTTGGCGGGGGCGACGCCGGTGTTCGTCGATATCGAAGCGGAGAGCTACAACATCGACCCGGAGCGGGTGGCCGCCGCCGTCAACCCGCGGACGAAGGCGATCATTGCGGTGGATATCTTCGGCCTGCCGGCGGCTTACGACCGTCTCGAGACCCTTGCCGACAAGCATGGTATCGCCCTCATCGAGGATGCCGCCCAGTCCATGGGCGGGGCCCTGGGTGAGCGCCGCTGCGGTTCCTTCGGCACCCTGGCGACGACCTCCTTCTTTCCCGCCAAGCCGCTGGGTGGTTACGGCGACGGCGGCATGGTTTTCGCCCATGAGGAGGAGATTGCCCGCTGCCTGCGGCAGTTGCGGGATCACGGTCAGGCGGCGCGCTACCATCACGCGGTCATCGGCGTGAACAGCCGCCTCGATACCCTCCAGGCCGCCGTTCTGCTGGCCAAAATGTCTCATTTTGCCGCCGAGATCGAGCGCCGGCGGGAGATCGCGGCACGCTATTCGGCGGCCTTTGCCGATGCGTTTACGGTGCCGGCGGAACGGGCGCCGCAGCGCTCGGTGTACGCCCAGTACTGCCTGCGCCATCCGCGCCGGGACGCGGTCATCGAACACCTGCGGGAGGCGGGAATTCCCACCGCGGTCTACTATCCGGTGCCGCTGCATCTACAGCCGGCCTTCGCCGACCTGGGCTATCGTCACGGCCAGCTGCCGGTGACCGAGGCGGTGTGCGGCGACATCTTCGCGTTGCCGGTACACCCCTTTCTGACCGCCGCCGAGGTCGATGGGGTCATCGCCGCGGTGCTGGCCGCGGCGGGATGAGATGATGGATGCAATGTGCCCGGCCGGGACGAGTGGCGGTGGCCGGCGGCGCCGGCCCGCTGCTGATTGCCCTTGACCTGTAATCGCGAATGACATAGAGTACCGATGCTCGTGATCTTCTGACCTTTGTTTCCTGACTTCTGACTGCAGTAACCGCCGTGGAGAAACTTGAATTCAGTGATCCGGCCGTCTTTCGCCAGCTGATCGGCGAGCACGAGCAGCACCTGAAGATTCTTGCCGATGCCGCCCGGGTGACCCTCAAGACCCGCGGTACGACCCTGATGGTGGACGGTGAGGACTGCCAGGTGCAGGTGGTCGTCGCCCTGCTGCACGATCTGGCCGGCTTGCTGGCGTCCGGGTATCCGCTCTACGCGACGGATGTAACCTTCGCCTATCGCATCAAGGCGGCCGACAGTTCCACCTCGCTCCGGGAGATCTTTCTCGATCAGGCCTACATCAGTCAGAAAGGCAGCCGCCGGCGGCCCATTACCCCCAAGACCGTCGGTCAGAAGGAATACATCGACGCCATCCGCCGCCACGATATCGTGTTCGGCATCGGCCCGGCGGGTACCGGCAAGACCTATCTCGCCATGGCCATGGCCATCGCCGCGCTGACCGCCAAGGAGGTCGACCGTATCATTCTTACCCGGCCGGCGGTGGAGGCCGGCGAACGGCTCGGTTTCCTGCCCGGCGACCTGCTGGAGAAGGTGAACCCCTATCTGCGGCCGCTCTACGACGCGCTCCATGACATGGTGGATTTTACCCGTGCCCGGCAGCTGCTGGACAAGGGGGTCATCGAGGTGGCGCCGCTGGCGTTCATGCGCGGCCGTACCCTGAACGATTCCTTCGTCATCCTCGATGAGGCGCAGAACAGCTCGGCCGAGCAGATGAAGATGTTTCTCACCCGCCTGGGCTTTGGTTCCCGGGCGGTGATTACCGGCGATGTGACCCAGATCGACCTTCCCGGCGGCACCTCCTCGGGGCTGGTGGCGGCCCGGCGGATCCTCGCCGGGGTGGAGGGGATCGATTTCCGTTACTTTACTGCCCGGGATGTGGTGCGCCATCCCCTGGTGCAGAAGATCATCGCCGCCTACGACCGGGAAGACGCCCGCCAGCGCCAGGCGGCCGCCGTGGCGGGGGAAGCGAATGCCGGTTGACCTGCTGAACCGCCAGACCCGGATCCCGCTCGACCTGGCGCAGCTGAAGTGTCTGGCGGCGCAGGCGGCGGCAGGTGCCGGCATCGGCGCGCGGCGGGTGGAGGCGGCGCTGGTCGACGATGCGTTCATCACCCCGCTGAACCGTGACTGCTTCGGCCATGATCGGCCGACGACGGTGATCTCCCTGGTCCATGGTGTGGTCGCTGGCGGTGGTGCCGGAATCGACCTGACCGACAATCTGCTTGGCGAGGTGATCGTTTCGGTGGAGACGGTGCAGCGGGAGACCGCGGGTCGGGGATATACCACCGAGGAGGGGGTGCTGTATTACCTGGTGCACGGTTTTCTGCATCTGGCCGGCCACGAACATGTCGGGGTGGACGAGGAAAGCGCGGCGCGCATGTTTCGGCTTCAAGACGAGATCTTCGACCGCCTGCTGGACGCGCCGCGGGATACCCGCAGGGAAGAGGATAACGCCCCGGACGGCTGAACGCTGATACCGGACGGTGGAAGGGATGGGGTAGCGATGGCCGCAGTGAAGAAGACCATCCGCGAGATCAACGAGCGGATCAGGAAGGGCGAGGCGGTGGTGGTCACCGCCGAGGAGATGATCGGCATCGTCGCTGACAACGGCGCCGAAGATGCCGCCCGGCACGTCGACGTGGTGACCACCGGCACCTTCAGTCCGATGTGCTCCTCCGGCGCCTTCCTCAACCTCGGGCATGCCAAACCGCGCATCCGCGCCAGCAAGGTGTGGCTCAACAATGTTCCCGCCTGCGGCGGTATCGCTGCGGTCGATCTCTATCTTGGTGCCACCGAGCCGACCGAGGACGACCCGCTGAACAAGGTCCATCCCGGTGAGTTCCGCTACGGCGGCGGCCATGTCATCGAGGATCTGGTCGCCGGCCGGAAGGTGCACGTCTACCTCGAAAGCTACGGCACCGCCTGCTATCCTAACAAGGTGGTGGAGAAGGACGTGGTGCTCGCCGATCTGCCCCAGGCGATCCTCTGCAACCCCCGCAACTGCTACCAGAACTACAATTGCGGCATCAATCTCTCCGACCGGACGATCTACACCTACATGGGGATCCTGCGGCCGAACGGCGGTAATGTCACCTTCTCCAGCGCCGGTCAGCTCAGTCCGCTGCTCAACGATCCCTATTACCGGACCATCGGGCTCGGTACGCGCATCTTTCTCGGCGGCGCCGAGGGCTACGTCACCTGGTACGGGACCCAGCACAATCCCGCGGTGCCCCGGGGCGAAAACGGCGTTGTCCGCGGCGGTGGCGGCACCCTCTTCGTCATGGGCGACCTGAAAAAGATGTCGCCACGCTGGCTCATGGGGGTGAGCATCGTCGGCTACGGTTGCAGCCTGGCGGTGGGCATCGGCATCCCGATTCCCATCATCGACGAGCATATGGCCCGCTTTACCGCGGTGCGTGACGACGATATCTTCGCTCCGGTGGTCGATTACAGCTACGACTATCCCATGGGCACCGGCAACATCGTCCAGGAGGTGTCCTACGGCGAGTTGCGCCGCGGTACGGTGCAGATCAACGGCCGGAAGGTGCCGGCGGTGCCCTTGTCGAGCTACTCCCGGGCGCGGGAGATCGCCGAAACCCTGAAAACGTGGATCGCCAACGGTATGTTCACCCTCGGCGAGCCGCAGATGCCGTTGCCCGGCAGCGAGCTGTTCGGCGGCTGACGGACGGGACATGGAACGACGTTCATTGCCGGTGACGACAGCCCGGCGGCTTCCGCCGGCAAGCGAACGCCGGTACTGGCGATGGTGTCCGGGGCGGGTGCCGGCGGCGGCGAACCCGATTCCGCCGGCGGTACGTCTGGCGGTGTTGGTGCTGTTCCTCATCCTGCCGCTGACGGCCTCCTGGACCGGGCGTTCACCCGGTGCCGACGATGTCGGGATCGAACTGCCGGAGGTGGTGGTGGTCGGCCGGGACACGGTGGTGCTGGAAGGCTTCCGCGATTTTTCCCTCATGCCGCTGATCGCCCCGGGCAGGAAGCTCGAGCCGCAGGAAGATCGCCTGGAACTGGCGGCCCGCAAGCCCGATGTCGATCCCCAGTGGACCGCGCCGGCGGTATCCTCTCCCGGATGCGCCTATCGCAACGCCGTGACTGCCTACGTCGCCCGTGGTTTTACCGGCGCCGAGGGGTATTACCTGAGCGGCAAGCAGAAGTATCTCGAGGGCCTGCAAAATGAGGCTCGTTACTACCTTGACGAGATGCTGCGCCGCTACCCGGAAAGCGGGTTCAGTTCTTCGGCGCACTACTGGCTCGGCGAGATCGCCTTCCGGCAGCAGGATCGTCAATGCGCCGCCACGCACTTTCTCGCCGCCGTCGCCGATTCCGCCGGACAGTACCGGGGCTATGCCTTTTATTCCCTCGGCTGGCTGGCCCACGCCGCCGGGGACTACCGGGAGGCCGCGCAACACTTCGCCGCCGTGGCCGGCAGTGAACCCGCGTCCCTGCAGCCCGCGGCGGCATTCTGGCAGGGAGAATCCCGTTTTCGCGCCGATGACCGGGTCGCGGCGGCGGCGGTGCTCGACGACCTGCTGGAGCGCTTCCCGCACTCGGCCTATATTCGCGAGGCGAGCTATCTGCTGGCTTCCATGGCCTTCAATCGCCAGGAGTACGCCGCCGCCCGGGAGTACCTGACGCGCATTGTCGGGTCCGCTCCCGGCGTCCTTCCGGACGACGACCTGGGCCGCCAGGCGCTGCTGGCGGATGCCTGGTGCCTTTACTATCTCGGCGACTACGAACCTGCCCTGACGCGTTTTGCCCTGCTGCTGCCGCCGGCAGGTCCGCCGCCGGAGACCATGTCTCCGGCGTTTCTCGGCCGCGGCATGACCCTGATCCGCCTCGACCGGCCGGATGAGGCCCTGGCCCTGGTCGAGCAGCGGCCTCAAGGTCTGCGTCAGGTTCCCGCCGCGGCGGCGGTGCTGCGGCGGACCGTCGCCGCCCTTGCCGCGGCCGACCGCCCCGCCGATGCCAATGTCGCCGCCCGGATGCTGCTGGCCGATTTTCCCGATCGCCTGCTCGAAACCGCCGATTTTCTCGGCCTGGCGGAACGTTGCGAAATCCTCGCCCAGACCGGTCAGGCCCTTGACGCAGTCCTGCAGGGGGTGGCATTCGCCGGGCGGACGGTGGCCGATGATATCGTTCTGA
Organism: Candidatus Anaeroferrophillacea bacterium; assembly: GCA_016933675.1. Classification (GTDB taxonomy): domain Bacteria; phylum Desulfobacterota; class Anaeroferrophillalia; order Anaeroferrophillales; family Anaeroferrophillaceae; genus JAFGAM01. The sequence continues at coordinate 22,368 of JAFGAM010000048.1, read as the reverse complement.
CCCTCGAACGTGCCCGGCTGCTGTCGCGTCTCGGGCGGCACGAGGAGGCGGTGGCGGTGCTGGAGTTGGTCCGGGACCGGGATCTCGCCGCCGACCACCGGTCACGGCTGCGGGTGCTTTTCGCCCGGGCGTACAATGCGCTCGGGGCGTGGCGCCAGGCCCAGGCCGCGGTTGCCGGCCCTTTCCCGCCGGAAGCACGGGAGCAGGCGGTGATCGCTGCCTACGAGCATGGCTGGGCCTGTTTTCGTCTGGGTGAATACGCCGCCGCGCTGACGGCCTTCGAGGAATTCCTCGCCGGCTACGGCGAGTCCGCTGCCGTCGCGGTGCCGGAACTGTTGCACAACGCCGTTCTCAATCGCGGCGAGTGCCTTTTCAATCTCCATCGGGACATTGAGGCGGCAGCCGTCTTCGAAGATTTCCGGCGTCGTTTTCCCGCCAGTCCCTACGGTGATCGGGCATGCTACTATCTCGGCTGGATCAGTCTGAGGCGTGGTGAACACGCCGCGGCCCTGGAATTTTTCGACCGGGTGCTGGCGGAGTATCCGGATACCGGCCTGCAGAGCGCGGTGCTCTATCAGCGGGGCATGACCAGGTTTGCCATGGCCGACTATCCCCGGGCAGTGGAATCATTCGAGTTGCTGCTGCGTCGCTTCCCTGCCGCCCCCGAGGCCGGCCCGGCGATGCTCCGGATCGGCGAAAGCCGCTTCAACGCCGGCGCGTGGCTGCAGACCAAGCTGGCCTACCTGCGGGCGGCCCAGACCTTCGCCGGCACCGAGATCGAGGAGCAGGCGCGCTACGGCCTGCTGCTGCTGGCCCTGAAACAGCAGAATTACGGCTACCTGGAAACCGAAGCCCGGCGGTTTCTGGAGCGCTTCCCCCGTTCCTCCTATGTCACCCCGCTGATTCTCCTCCTCGCCGACGTTTACCAGGAACGCCGCGAGTGGCAGCCCCTGGACGACATTCTCGCCCAGGTGCTGGCGGGTGATTTCCCCGCCGCGGTCAGACTGGAGGCGCTGTACCGCCGGCTTGACAGTGCCCGCACCCGCGGTGATCGGGAGGCGGCGGCGCGCTGGGCGCGGGAAATCATCGCCTTTGCGGCGGACAGCAAATACATTTGCGATTGTCACCTGCTGCTGGGCCGGCAGGCGTGGGAGGCGGGGGATCTGGATGCCGCCCGTGGTCATCTCGAGGAGCCTCTGTCACTCTGCGGCGATCAGCATATCCGGCGGCAGATGCAGCTCCTGCTGGCCCGGGTGTACGCCCGGCAGGGAGACGCCAAAACCGCCGCGGGATGGTTCCAGCAGGTGCTTGCCGGCGGCAGCGGCGATTCCCTTGCCTATGCCGCCTATGACGGCCTCGGGTCGCTGATGACCGCCGGTAGGCGGTATGAGCAGGCCCGTTTCTACTACGAGCAGGGTGCCCGCAATCCCGATCCCGAGCGTGCCGCGGCGGCCCGGTTCAACCTTGCCCGGGTGTGGGAGCTTGCCGGTGACCGGGACGCGGCGCGCAGGAATTACCTGCGCCTGCCCTATCTGTTTCCCGACCAGCACCCCTGGGTCATCGAGGGGCTGCTGGCGGCGGCGGCGCTGGCGGCGGAGCAGGGCGATTTTCAGGCCGCGGTACTCTGCTATCGCAAGCTGCTCGATCAGCCGCTGGGCGACGAGCGCCGCAAACAGGTGGAGAGCCACCTGGCCGAACTGGACAAATAGCCCCGGTTCTGGTAAATTCCGGTTTCCGGTAGCCGGTCGGCGTTGCCGGTACCGCCGGAGGACGTGCCTCCGGTTACGGTATTCCGATTTCCGTCGGCTGGTTTCTGACCTCTGACATCTGACTTCTGACTTCCGGTCGAGAAGGAGTTCAATCATGTACCAGTTTGTTTTCAAGGGCGGGGTGCTGATGTACCCGATCCTCATCTGTTCGGTACTGTCGCTGGCGATTCTCCTGGAACGCCTCTGGGCCCTGCGGCGCAGCCGCGTCATCCCGGGAAACTTCGTCCGCGAGATCGACAGCCTCATCCGCGAGCAGAAGATCAGCGAGGCGATGTCGCTGTGCAAGCTCAACGACACCCATGTTGCCCGTATCCTCCATGCCGGGTTGCGGAATTACGGCAAGCGCCGCGACGCGATCAAGGAGGCCATCGAGGAGGTGGGGCGCATCGAGGCGGCCGCCCTCGAACGGTTTCTCACCACCCTGGGCACCATCGCCGGCATCGCCCCGCTGCTGGGGCTGCTTGGTACCGTTACCGGGATGATCAAGGCCTTCACGGTCATTTCTCAGGCCGGGGTGGGCAACCCGCAGCTGCTGGCCGGGGGTATTTCCGAGGCATTGATCACCACCGCCGCCGGCCTCACGGTGGCGATTCCTTCCTTCGTATTCTACAAGTACCTGCGTTCGCGGGTGGACAAGATGGTCCTCCGGATGGAGCACATCTCCATCGATATCATCGATCTTTTCCGGGAAGTCGGGGAATGATATGCGATTTCAGGTTCGCGATCGTGACGATGTGCAGCTGGATATCACGCCGCTGGTCGATGTCGTCTTTCTGTTGCTGATCTTCTTCATGCTGTCGACGACCCTGTCCATCAATCCCGGCATCAAGGTGGATTTGCCCAAGTCCTCCGCCGAGCAGGTGAAGCGCAAAAAGGTCTCGGTTCGGGTGGCCATCGAGGCATCCGGGCGGATATACGCCGACGGCAGCCGCATCACGGTCGAACAATTGAGTGAATTTTTTGCCGGGCAGGCGAAAAAGGATGCCGAAACGCTGGTGGTGATTGAGGCGGACAAGAAGGTGTATCACGGGATTGTCGTTGCCGTCATGGACGCGGCCAAGAGTGCCGGCCTCCACAAGCTGGCCATCGCCACGGAGCCGAAGGACAAAAAATAGCCATGCCGGCAACCTCCCGCATGCTCATTGCCGTAGTGCTGTCGTTCCTGCTGCATACGGTAGTGCTGGCGGTCCTGCCGGATCTGTCGCGACTTTTCGCCATCCGGGTGCTGCACCGGGAACTGTTGCCCGAAGAACAGATCGAGGTGACCCTGCTCAAGCACCGGCCCGATACCGAACCGTTGCGGCCGCCGGTGGCGGCCACCGGGTCTCCGACGGCCGGTCCGGAGATTCCGGTCGTTGCGCTTATCGAACAGCGGGCCGCCGATTTGCTGGCCCTGGGTGACGTGGTGGCGCCCCCGCCGCCGCCCGTCGATCTGCCCGCCGCCGGCCCGCCGCCGGCCGCCGGGGAACTGGCCATGCCGCCGCTGCCGGCCACGGTCCCCGCCGACCGCGATCTGGTGTCCGAGTTCGGCACCCTGTACGCTGGCGTTCCCAGCGGTGAGCGGCTGGGCATCGACGATTCCCTGCCGCCTACCGCGGTACACGACGATGCCCCCGCGGAGCGTTTTTTTGCCGCCTTCCACCGGCGTCTGGATCAGGCCGACAAGCCCCGGGAAGTCGACCGGCACCTGGAGCTGGCGGGCCCCGTGGCCGAAACTCGGACGGTGGTCTACCGCCCGGAATTACCGCGGGTGGCGGTGGAGCAGGTGGCGGAAGTCAAGCTCAGGTTCTGGGTTCGTCCCGACGGGACGGTGGTCCGGGTCGAACCGGTACTCATCGGCAGCCTGTCGCTGATGAAGGCGGCGGAGCTTTACCTCAAGGCCTGGCGGTTCAACAGCCTTTCCGCGGCGGTGCCGCAGGTCGACCAGTGGGGCACGATCACCATCCGGTTCACCATCGACTGATTCCGTCCTCGCGTTGCGGTTTCCCGGTGATTCTCCCGCCGGTGGGCAGTAGTCCCCCCGGGGAGGTCGGTACCGCCGGCCGGGGGGATATTTCGTGATAAGGGGCGATGACTTCCTGGCTGCGTTACCTCGTGTTCGGCATCGCGCTGCTGCTGGTGTTATGGGCCGCTTTCGGCCGCAACGGCATGCTGCATCACTGGCGTCTGAACCGGGATATCGACCGGGTTGAGCGGCAGATTCGGGCGGTGGAGGATGAGAACCGGCAACTCGAGCTCCGGGTGTGGCGGCTGCAGTACGATCCGGTCGCCCAGGAACTGGCCGTGCGCCGGGAACTGGGCATGGTGGCGCCGGGAGAGCGGGTATTTGTTTTTCCGGGTAAAAAACCTTGACATGTTGTTTTGCAGTGCGTTACTATTTTTCCCACATTGAAGCGGATGCCCCCCATTGTTTCCTTGGGGGGTTTTTTGTGACCGGCGACCGTCGTTCCCGGTCGTGGAGTCGTGGCCGGGATGCGTGCCGCACGCGGGTGCCCATGGGAATAGATGCCAAAAGTCTGTGCGTTGTCTGTGCCTGGCGGGAAAGCTGCCGGAAGAAATTCAGCCTGCCGCTCGGGGAGGTCCGCTGTCCGGATTTCTGCCGGGATGTCAGTCTTCCCCGTAGCGGGGATGACGATGACGACGCTGACCGGGGGCGCCGCCCAGGTAATAAATCCTGATGATGAGGCCATTCAGGCCTGACGAAACCGTAACCATTGCCGGTACGCGGCAAAACGGGATGGCACCGCAACCGTTCCGGATTCGCGGCGTACGACAGATGATGGCCGCGCAATAATTCAAATCAGCGCCGGTGGGAATCCCGCAATGATTGGATCTATTGAATTTCCGCTTTTGCGGCAATGACGCTACATGTTCAGAACAGGCTTTTGGCGAAATCATCAAAGTTGAGGAAAGGCGTACGTGGACGTACGCCGCCGTGACTCGACTTGCAGCGCAACGATGAAGATGGGGTTGTTTCGAAGCCATCGAACCTGGGTGCATATGAGAAATCTGATCAGAACCTGCCTCGAAGAAGCGGTTGGTCACCTGGCCGCCGATGTTGCCGCCGATATCCTGCCGGAGGTGGTTGTCGAGCCGCCCCGTGACCGGCAGTTCGGTGATTTCGCCAGCAACATCGCCATGCAGCTGGCGCGGGTGCTGAAGCGTAACCCCCGCGATATCGCCGTCGAACTGGCGGCGATGCTCGGTGAACGGGAGGATATCGCCGCGGTCGATGTCGCCGGGCCGGGGTTCATCAATATCACTCTGCCGCCGTCCGCCTGGACCGGGCAGTTGCGGCGGATCTTTCAGCGCGGGACGCGCTGGGGCGAGGACGAGGGCGGCCGCGGCCGGCGGGTGATGGTCGAATTTGTCAGCGCCAATCCCACCGGGCCGCTCCACATCGGTCATGGCCGCGGTGCGGCGGTGGGCGATTCCCTGGTGCGTATCCTGCGCAAGGCCGGCTATACCGTGATCAGCGAATATTACATCAACGATGCCGGCAACCAGATGGAAACCCTCGGGCGTTCGCTCCAGCGGCGCTACCTCGAACTGGCGGGTGAAATCAACGAGTCCTACCCTGAAACCTACTATCAGGGTGAATATCTCGTCGATCTGGCCCGCCGGCTGCGGGAGGAGCGCGGGACCGAACTGGTCGATCCCACCGACCCCGACGCTTCGCTGCCGCTGTTCACCGAGTATGCCGGCCGCCTGATCCTCGACGGCATCAGCGACGACCTGGCGGCCTTCGGTATCCGCTTCGACAACTGGACCAGTGAAAAACAACTCTTCGAGGACGGTCGGGTCGATCGCCTGATCGCCGAGCTCCGGGAGCGTGGTCAGTTGTACGAACAGGATGGTGCGCTGTGGTTCCCCGCCAGCCGGATGGGTGATGAGAAGGATCGGGTGGTGGTGCGCAGCAACGGCGTCAAGACCTATTTCGCCTCGGATATTGCCTATCATCGGGACAAGGACGAACGTGGTTTCGATGTCATGGTGGATGTCTGGGGCGCCGATCACCACGGCTATGTGCCCCGGTTGGCGGCGGCGTTGCAGGCGGTCGGCATCGATTCGGCGCGCTTCGTGGTCATCCTCGTGCAACTGGTGAGCCTGATGCGCGGCGAGCAGCCGGTGGCGATGTCGACCCGGGCGGGGCAGTTTGTTACCCTGCGTGAGGTTATCGACGAGGTCGGCAAGGATGCCGCGCGTTTTTTCTTCCTCATGCGCCGACCTGACAGTCACCTGGATTTCGATCTCGAGCTGGCCAAATCACAGAGCAATGAAAACCCGGTATACTACGTCCAGTATGCCCACGCACGCATCTGCAGTATCCTGCGGACAGCGGCGGAGAAAGGGGTCGCCATTCCTCAGACGGCGGCCTTTGACCTGTCTTCACTGCACCTCGAGGAAGAACTGGAGTTGATCCGCAAGCTCGACGCTTTTCCGGTGGTGGTGGAAACCGCGGCTGCGGTCTTCGAGCCTCACCGGGTCAGCTACTATGTTTCCGAGCTGGCGGCCCTGTTCCATTCGTATTATAATCGTCACCGGGTGGTATCCGAGGACGGAGCGGTTACCGCCGCCCGGCTGGTGCTGGTCCAGGCGGTGCGGAACATCCTACAGTCCGGACTGGAGCTTCTCGGGGTGGATGCTCCGGAATCCATGTAGCGGGGGAGGCGACATGCTGCAACTTAGAAATATCGTTGTCATCGGTGTGCTTGGGGTGGTTATTTTTGTCGCCGGCATCATGGTGGGACGAGCTCTGGAGCGGCATTCACGGCCGGCGCAGACGGCGGTGGCGGAATCCCCGGCAGCGGGGTCCGAGCCGGGGGCCCGGGAGGTGATTCAGGTCGCCGATCTGCCGGCGGCGGACGGCACCGCGACGCCGGAACCGCAGGCCCCGGCGGTGGACGGTACCGTGGTATCCGAACTGTCGTCGACGGCGGACGGTAACGCGGAAGAACCGAAATCTTCGCCGGCGGATCGTGCCGCGGCGGATCCTGCGCCGCCGGATAAGGATGTGCAGCTGACCTTCTATACCTCTCTGACCGCCGCTCAGCAGCCGCCGGTGAGTTTGCCGGTGATGGCCCCCGAGGGGGGTGAGAAGAAGTCCTCGGTCGAGAAGAAGCGTCAGCCGGGGTCGGCGCAAACCGCTGCCGGGGCGGAAACCTTGACGGGGACGGGACCGGCAGCAGCGGTAACGCCGCCGCCGGCCGGAGCGATACATGAATCGTCCCGACAAGCGCAACCGGCGCCGGAAACGGCACCGGCCGCGGGAACGATTATCCTCCAGGCGGGGTCGTTTTCCCGCGAGGGCGCGGCCCGGCTGCTGCGCCAGCGGCTGGAGACCGCCGGCTATGCTCCCGTGGTGGTGGAATCGGCGGACATCCCCGGCAAGGGGACCTGGTACCGGGTGCGGATTACCGGCATCGCCAGCCGGGAGGCTGCCGAGGTGCTTCGCCGCCGGCTGGCGGATCGTGAAGGTCTGCAGACAATGATTGTTTCCCGGTGACCCGGGTACTGGTAATGGAACCATCCTCCTGGTGCTCGGATTCAGGATTCAGGAGTCGGAATTCAGGATTCAGGAGTCGGGTTCCTGTGTTCCGCCTGCCGGGAATTTTTGCCGGGATGCAAGCGGAATTGCACCTTGCTCACCCCGCTGAGCGGGAAGTCGGGCGGCCATGATCATGCCGGCCACCAGATGGTACGGGTACGGCGCGCCGTGCCCCTGCACTGCCGAAATGGGGCGCAAAAGGATGGCACCGTAAGGGCGCGCCGCGCCGTGCCGTGCCCCTGCATCGGCTTCCCTGCCTGGTGAGGGGGCGCCGGCCGCAGGCGGAGGGGCGGGTTTGAAACCCGCCCGTTAAACACGACTTGCCGGGCGAAGAAGAGCATGGGCCGCCGGGGAGAGCCCGGATGTTTTTCTTGGCGAAGTGTGTTCGCCAGGGTGAAGTCATTGAATGTTGTGTTGACGCGGCCCGAAGGCCGCGATGCGGAATTCCGGAGGGCAATGTCCACCAGACGTGAACAGATCAGAAATTTTTCCATCATTGCCCATATCGACCATGGCAAATCGACCCTGGCTGACCGGCTGCTGGAACTGACCGGTGCCCTCAGCTCCCGGGACATGAAGGAGCAGGTCCTTGATTCCATGGATCTGGAGCGGGAGCGCGGGATCACCATCAAGGCCCAGGCGGTGCGCATCGTCTTCCGGGCGGCGGACGGCGGCGACTATCAGCTGAACCTCATCGATACGCCCGGGCACGTGGATTTCGCCTACGAGGTGTCGCGCAGCCTGGCGGCCACCGAGGGCGCCGTGCTGGTGGTCGATGCCGCCCAGGGAATCGAGGCCCAGACCCTGGCCAATGTCTACCATGCCATCGACCAGGATCTGGAGATCATCCCGGTGCTCAACAAGATCGACCTGCCGGTGGCCGAGCCCGAGCGCGTCAAGCGCCAGATCGCCGATATTATCGGTCTGCCGGCGGACGACTGTCTGCCGGTGAGTGCCAAGACCGGTCTTGGGGTGCCCGAATTGCTTCAGGCCGTTGTCGATCGCATCTCGCCGCCGCGGGGCGACCGCGAGGCGCCGCTGAAGGCGATGATCTTCGACTCCTGGTACGATTCCTACCAGGGGGTGGTGGCGCTGGTGCGGGTGTTCGAAGGCACCATCCGCACCGGGATGCAGGTACGCATGATGGCCGTCGGCAAGGAGTACGAGGTCCAGCGTCTGGGGATCAAGACACCGCTGACCGTGGACGTGGACGAACTTGCCGCCGGTGAGGTGGGTTTTGTCATTGCCGGGGTCAAGGACGTGGCCGACTGCCGGGTGGGCGACACCATTACCGGGGTGAAACGTCCCGCTGCCGTGCCCTGTCCCGGCTTCAAGGAAGTGAAGCCGATGGTCTTCAGCGGCCTCTACCCGGTGGACTCGGTGGACTACGAGCCGCTGCGCGACGCCCTGTCGAAGCTCAGCCTCAACGACGCCTCGTTTCAGTATCTGCCGGAAACCTCTGTTGCCCTGGGTTTTGGATTCCGCTGCGGGTTTCTCGGCCTGCTGCACATGGAGATCGTCCAGGAGCGCCTGGAGCGGGAATACGATCTCGATCTCATCACCACCGCGCCGACGGTGGTCTACCGGGTCACGCTCAAGGACGGTACCCTGTTGGAGATCGACAATCCCAGCAAGCTGCCGCCGGTGCAGGCGGTGGAGTCCATCGCCGAGCCGGTGGTTCGGGCGACCATCCACGTGCCGAAGGAGTATATCGGCAATATCATGAAGCTCTGTGACGAGCGCCGCGGCATTCAGCGCAACATGACCTACCTCGACGAGACCCGGGTGATGCTGGAATACGAGCTGCCGCTCAATGAGATCGTGCTGGATTTCTACGACCAGTTGAAGTCCATCACCCGTGGTTATGCCTCCTTCGACTACGAACCTGCCGGCCATCGGGTGGACCGGCTGGTGAAGCTGGATATTCTGGTCAACGGTGACCTGGTGGACGCCCTGTCGCTGATTGTCCACGAATCCAAGTCCTTCGATCGCGGCCAGGAGATGGCGGTGAAGATGAAGGAACTGATACCGCGGCAGATGTTCGAGGTTGCCATTCAGGCGGCGGTGGGTACCCGGATCATCGCCCGTACCACGGTCAAGGCGCTGCGCAAGAATGTTACCGCCAAGTGCTACGGCGGCGACATCACCCGCAAACGGAAGCTGTTGGAAAAGCAGAAGGCCGGCAAGAAGCGGATGAAGCGCATCGGCAAGGTGGATCTGCCGCAGGATGCGTTTCTGGCCATGCTGCACCGGGAATCGTGAATCAGGAGACGGAACTCAAAAGCCAGAATGCCGGCGACCGGCGATGACGTACGGGTACGGCGCGCCGTGCCTCCGCACCGGATTCGTGGTGTCCGCCATATTCCGAAGGCATCGTAACCAGGCCGTCTTCTTCGTTATGGTGCAGCCCCCTGGCGGCGCATTCCGGCAGTGGTTGCGTTTCTGTCGTCTTCCGACTTCCGGGTTCTGAATTCTGAATCTGAAAGGGGCGAGTGTCGAGGGGCGAGCAAAGATGGTGCAGTTCTCACCCCTAGCTCCTCGACCCTGACCCCTGATGATTTAAGGAGCGTTTACATGAAAAACCGTGGTTCCGGCGGGATGATCCGGGAGTGGGTCGAGTCGATCGTCATTGCCGTCATCATCGCCCTGTTGATTCGGGCCTTCATCGTTCAGGCCTTCAAGATTCCGTCGGGTTCCATGGAACCGACCCTGCTGGTCGGCGACCACCTGCTGGTGAACAAGTTTGTTTACGGCGTCCAGGTGCCGCTTACGGAAAAGAAACTGTTCGTTTTCCGGCACCCCGAACGCGGCGATATCATTGTTTTTCGCTATCCCGTCGACGGGCGCAAGGACTTCATCAAACGGGTGGTCGGCCTGCCGGGCGAAACGGTTGAAATCCGCCAGAAGCAGGTATACATAGATGGCGTACCCTACGACAATCCTCACGCGGTATTTCGTGCCCCGAATGTGGTGGACCAGGTGCCGCGAGACAATTTCGGCCCGGTGACGGTGCCGCCGGAAAGCGTTTTCGTCATGGGTGACAACCGCGATCGCAGCTATGACAGTCGCTTCTGGGGTTTCGTCGATTACGGCAAGATCAGGGGCAAGGCGATGATCATCTACTGGTCGTGGAACCGTGAGGCCCGGCGGTTGCTGGACAAGGTACGTTTCCGCCGGCTGGCGCAGATCATCCATTAGGGGTCAGGGTCGAGGGGTTAGGGGTGAGAGCTGCACCATCTTTGCTCGTCCCTCGTCCCTCGATACTCGCCCCTTGCAGAGACGATTGTCAACTGACCCGGTGGTGGAAGCCGGGGAAGGAGTGCTGATGAAACAGCTCGATATCACCTTTCGGCATTACGGTAGGCGACTGGTAGCGGAGGTTGCGGGCAGTATCACGGTATTGGTCCGTGATGATTTCCAGCACCGGGTGGTCGAACAGCTCGATCAAGAGACGTTCGGGCAGCTGGTAATCGATCTCGCCGGGGTGCCGGCGATCGATTCGTCGGGACTTGGGGCGATCTTCGCGGTCTACAAGCACGCCGCCAGGTACGGTACCTCCTGCTATCTGCTCAATCCCAACGAGGCGATAAACGACCTGCTGCGGGTGACGCACATGGAGAAGGTAATTCCGGTAAAAACTTCGCTGGCCGACGTGCCGGCGGTTTCCTGAATCGTGAATCGCGGAAAACACGCTTATGACTCCGGATCAGACGATTCTCGACGCCCGCGGTTTGGAAGTGGTGCTGGGCCGCATGGCCCACGAGGTGATCGAACACCACCCGGTGCTGGACAATCTCGTCCTCGTCGGGGTGCGCAGCCGCGGGGTCCATCTCGCGGAGCGGCTGCAATGTCGGCTGGCGGAGCTGAGCGGCGTGACCCTGCCGCTGGGCATCCTCGATATCACCATGTACCGCGATGATCTCGGGTTGGGGGCCGGCAATCCGGTGCTGGAACGGACGGAGATTCCCTTCTCCCTGGAGGAGAAGACGGTTATCCTGGTGGATGACGTCATCCACACCGGCCGTACCGTCCGGGCGGCGCTGGACGGGCTGATGGATTTCGGCCGGCCGCGGGCGATTCAACTCCTGGTCCTGGTCGACCGTGGCGGCCGCGAGCTGCCCATAAGGCCGGATTATGTCGGTACCCATGTGCACTCCTCGCCCCGCGACAAGGTCAAGGTGAGGGTCGGGGAACGGGATGGCTTCGATGCGGTAATGGTGGAATACGGTACCCGCGGGCAGGAAGCGAATCTATGATCAAGGCGGTTTTTCCCCACAAGGATCTGCTGGGCATCCGGAACCTGGGTCGGGACGAGATCGTGATGATTCTCGATACCGCCGAGTCCTTCAAGGAGGTCTCCCGTCGGCCGATCAAGAAGGTGCCGTCCCTGCGCGGGCAGACGGTGATCAATCTGTTCTACGAACCCAGTACCCGTACCCGCACTTCCTTCGAGATTGCCGCCAAGCGGCTGAGCGCCGATGCGGTGAACATCTCGGCCTCCACCAGCAGCGTCGTCAAGGGGGAAACTTTGGCCGACACGGTGCGTAACCTCCAGGCGATGGCGCCGGATATCGTCGTCATGCGTCACGCCTGCGCCGGGGCGGCGGAATATGTCGCCGGGATCATCGCCGCCGGGGTGGTCAATGCCGGCGATGGGGCTCACGAGCATCCGACCCAGGCGCTGCTGGACCTGCTCACCATGCGTCAGCATTGCGGCCGGCTCGAGGGGTTGAGACTGGCGATCATCGGCGACATTGCCCACAGCCGGGTGGCGCGTTCCAATCTCTGGGCCTGTCGGACGCTGGGGATACATGCGCGGGTCTGCGGGCCGCCGAGCATGATGCCCAGGGATTTGGCCGATTTCGGCGAGGTCGAGGTTTGTTCCCGGCCCGAGGATGCCATCGCCACCGCCGATGTCATCATGATGCTGCGTCTTCAGCTCGAGCGCCAGGGGACCGGTCTGTTCCCCTCCCTGGAGGAATATGCCCGGCGCTACGGCCTGAACCGTGAACGGCTTGCCCGTGCCCCCGCCGATGCCGTCGTCATGCATCCCGGGCCGATGAACCGCGGGGTGGAGATTGCCGGCGACGTCGCCGACGGCCGCCGCGCGGTGATCCTCGACCAGGTGGAGAACGGCGTCGCGGTGCGCATGGCCATCCTTTATCTGCTGGGAGGTTCGCGCTCATGAAGCGACTGCTGATCCGCGGCGGCCGGCTGATCGATCCTTCCTGCGGCCGCGACGAAGTGACCGACCTGCTGCTGGTGGACGGCAAGGTGGCGGAGATCGGGCCGCCAGCCGTCGGCGCCGCCGCCGATCGGGAGATTGACGCTACCGGCGGCTGGGTGATTCCCGGTGCCATCGATATGCACGTCCACCTGCGGGAGCCGGGCCAGGAATACAAGGAAACCATCCGGACCGGCGCCGAAGCCGCCGCCGCCGGCGGTTTTACCGGGGTGGCCTGCATGGCGAACACGGTGCCGGTGAACGATCACGCGGCGGTGACGCGTTTTATCCTGGAGCGGGCCGCCACCGCCCCGGTGCGGGTCTATCCCGTCGGCGCGGTGACCCGGGGGCTGGCGGGGAAGCAACTGGTGGACATGGGGGAGATGATCGATGCCGGCGTTGCCGCTTTCTCCGATGACGGCAGAACGGTGGTCGACAGCGCCCTGCTGCGTCATGCCTTCGAGTATGCCGCCGTCCTCGGGCGGACGATTATCTGTCACTGCCAGGACGACCGGCTCTTCGGCGGCGGGGTGATGCACGAGGGCCGGGTATCGGCGTCGCTGGGCCTGCCCGGCATCCCGGCCATCGCCGAAGAGGTGGACATCGATCGCTGCATCCGGGTGGCGGAGTATGTCGGCGCGCCGCTGCACATCGCCCATGTCGGCACCCGCGGGGCGGTGGCGATCATCGCCGCGGCGAAGGCGCGGGGGGTGGCGGTGACCGCCGAGGTGACCCCGCACCATCTGATGCTCGATCACCGGGCGGTGCACGACCTGTATTATTTCCCGGAGGATGTTCATGCGGCCCGCAACTGGCCGCGGCGTTTCAATACCTGGACCAAGATGAGTCCGCCGCTGCGCGAGCCGGAGGATGTCGTTGCCCTGCGCCGGGCCCTGGCCGAGGGCGTCATCGACACCGTTGCCACCGATCACGCGCCCCATGAGCAAAACGAGAAGGAGGTCGAGTTTGCATCCGCCCCCTTCGGTGTGGTGGGCCTGGAGACGGCCCTGCCGCTGGTGCTGGCGCTGGTGCGGGAGGGGGTTCTGACCCCTGCCCGGATGGTTGACTGTCTCAGCGGCGCGCCGGCACGGATTCTCGGCCTTGCGGGCCGGGGGAGCCTGGCTCCGGGGATGGATGCCGATGTGACCGTCATCGACCCGGGGTGCCGGTGGGTGGTGGAGCCGGAGAGGTTCCGTTCCAGAGCCCGCAACACCCCCTTCGCGGGGTGGCGGGTGCAGGGCCGGGCGGCGTACACTGTGGTTGCCGGCGAGGTGGTTTACGCGGCCGCTGGTGCCTCCTGAAATCCTCTGGGGTTCGGGTCGATGGGTTAGGGGCGAGAGCTGCGCCATCTTTGCTCGTTCCTCGCCCCTCGAACCCGCCCCTGGCAGATTCAGGCGCCGGAAGATGACCGTGCCGCTGCGACTGTGCCCGCAAGGGAACGGCATCGCAACGAGGAAGACGGGGTTGTGACGGAGCCTTCAGATTATGTTGCGCACGGCGAATCTGGAGGGGCGACCGGCCGGTCGCCCATACTTCCCCGCATGCAGCATTCTTCCTCCTTCCAGATGAATTACCGCTCAGTACTTGATCTATGAAGCTATATTTTTTTACCTATAAATGACGTTTGCCGAGTTCAGCGCGAAGTTACCCGATGATGTATCGCTGCCGCGGGCAGCGTGGGGCGCTGACCCTGACTCCTGGATTCTGACTATGGCTATTGCACGGAAGAAGGCCCTTTTGCTGCTGGCCGACGGTACCGCGCTTCACGGCTGCGGCTTCGGCGCCGACGGCGAAGCCGTCGGTGAAGTGGTATTCAACACCAGCCTGACCGGCTACCAGGAGGTATTGACCGATCCTTCCTACCGCGGCCAGATGGTGGCCATGACCTGTCCGCACATCGGTAACTACGGCATCAACCCCGAGGACGTGGAGTCCCGCGGGCTTTTTCTTGCCGGATTCATCGTGCGGGAATACTGTCCGGTGCCGAGCAACTGGCGAGCGCGGGGCGATCTCGGCGACGGTCTGGCGGCCGCTGGGGTGGTGGGGATCGAGGGTATCGACACCCGTTTTCTGACTCGCCATATCCGTCATGCCGGGGCGATGCCGGGAATCATCTCGACGGTGGAGTTCGATCACCGGCGGCTGCTGGAGAAGCTTGCCGCCTGGCCCGGGATCGAGGGCGTCGACCTGGTGAGCGGGGTGAGCTGTGCATCACCGTATCGGTGGTTCCAGGGGGACTGGCGGGTGGATTCAGGTTACCGGGAGGAGGTGGCGAACGACGGCGGCCCCCGGGTGGTGGCCTATGACTACGGTATCAAGTACAATATCCTCCGGTTGCTGACGGCGGCCGGCTGCCGGGTGACGGTGGTGCCCGCCGGCACCGCCGCCGGGGCGGTGCTGGAAATGGATCCGGACGGGGTTTTTCTGTCCAACGGACCCGGTGATCCCGCCGCCCTGCCGGGGGTTATCGCCGAGTTGCGGCAGCTCATCGGTAAAAAACCGCTGTTCGGCATCTGTCTCGGCCATCAGCTCATCGGCCTCGCTCTCGGCGGCCGCACTTACAAGCTGAAGTTCGGCCACCACGGCGGTAATCAGCCGGTGCTGGACCTGGCCACCGGTAAGGTGGAAATCACCTCTCAGAACCACGGTTTCTGTGTCGATACCGATTCCCTCGGCGACCGGGTGGCGGTGACCCATGTGAACCTGAACGACCGTACGGTGGAGGGACTTCGCCATCGGGAATATCCGATTTTCTCGGTCCAGTACCATCCCGAGAGCTCGCCGGGGCCGCACGATTCGGCCTATCTGTTTCAGCGTTTTGTCGATCTCATGGGCGATGCCGGCAGTCTTCGGTCCAGCGGCGCCAGGTGAAGGCGCCGTCGCGGTATTCGAGGTACGTGCGGTCGGTGGCCCAATCGCCGAGGGCATACATCCGGCGGCGACAGGGGCGAAAAATTTTTCGCCCGTACTGCGGCAGGTCGATTTCCCGCTCCTCCTGTCGATGGAAATGGCCGATAATCGCCGCGTCGGCGCCGGCGGCAATCTTTGCCCCCGCCGCTTCCCAGACTGCTTCCGGTACGCCGCGGCTTTCGCCGCCGGCCTTGCGGCTGGCGGCGGACAGGCACCGGGCGATTTTTTTCGTCAGTGCCGGCGGTGCCAGGGAAAGGATGGCGCGGCCTGCCGGACCCTTGAGCAGCGCGGTCCACAGACTGTGCAGCCGGCCGGCGGTAGCCAGGTGGTCGCCGTGGGCGAGGTAGATGTGCAGGTCGTCCAGGGTGACGAACAGTTCGCGCTGTTGGTGGTGGGTGCCGAGGCGCCGGGTGAAGAAGGGGCCGAGGTGGAACTCGTGGTTGCCCTCGACGAACCAGAGCCGGACGCCGCGGTCGGCCAGGCCGGCGAGGGCTTGCAGCACGGGGATGCAGTCGACATCGACCACGGTTTCGTAGCCGAACCAGAAGTCGAAGAAATCGCCGAGAATGAACAGGTGACCCAGGTCCGCCGGCAGCGCGGCGAAAAAGGTCAGCAGATCCCCGTAGGCGGGGTCGGCGGGCCGGACGAGATGGGCGTCGGCGAGAAATACGGCTCGGCTCATGGTGGCGATGTTCCGGCAGAGGTCAGAATTCAGCGGTCAGAAGACAGAAGTCAGAGTCGGAAGACAGAGAAGTCAGCGGTCAGGAGTTGCAGGGGCACGGCGCGCCGTGCCCGTACTCAGGGGACGGGAGCAGGAGACGGGGTTAGCATGTTGCCCTTTTCATTCCTGTCTTCCGGCCTGTATTCCGGCCTGTATTCCGACGGCCGCCTTCGTTCATAGACCGCCGGGGCGGTGGTTGTCAAGTGCCGGGGAGAATCCGGGTGGCGTCGACATCGGTGTCGGGGTCGAAATCGGTATCGGGATCAAAGGACGCGGGTGATGGAATTCGGATACGGGATGCTGGATGTGTACCGATGAATAGCCGAAAAGCCGAAAAACCGGGCATGGACTGATCGCTGACCATTGTCCTGCACGAAGCGATAATTGATCGAATCGACGAGATCGACAAGGAAATATTCAGTGCCGAAAAGAACTGACATCAAGTGCATCATGCTCATCGGCTCGGGGCCCATCGTCATCGGCCAGGCCTGCGAGTTCGATTATTCGGGAACCCAGGCCTGCAAGGCGTTGCGGGAGGAGGGCTACGAGGTGGTGCTGGTCAACAGCAACCCGGCCACCATCATGACCGATCCCGAGTTCGCCAATCGCACCTATGTTGAGCCCATTACCCCCGCGGTGGTGGAGCGTATCATCGCCGCCGAGCGGCCCGATGCCCTGCTGCCCACCCTTGGCGGCCAGACGGCCCTCAATGTCGGCGTCGCGCTGGCGGAAAGCGGCGTGCTGGAGCGATACGGCGTCGAACTCATCGGCGCCAGTCTGGGGGCGATCAAAAAGGCCGAGGACCGGCAGCTCTTCAAGGAGGCGATGCTTGCCATCGGTCTTGACCTGCCGCAAAGCGGTTATGCCACCACCCTGGAGCAGGCGCGGGGGATCGTCGCCGAAATCGGCTTCCCGGCCATCCTGCGACCGTCCTTTACCCTCGGCGGCACCGGTGGGAGCATTGCCTATAACGCCCTGGATTTCGAGCCCCTGGTGAAACGCGGCCTGGAGCTCAGCCCGACCCACGAGATTCTCATCGAGGAATCCATCGCCGGGTGGAAGGAGTACGAGCTGGAGGTGATGCGCGACCACGCCGACAACGTGGTGATCATCTGCTCCATCGAGAACATGGACCCCATGGGGGTGCATACCGGCGACAGCATCACCATCGCCCCGGCGCAAACCCTCACCGACAAGGAATACCAGGTGATGCGTGACGCCGCTACGGCGATTATCCGCGAGATCGGTGTCGATACCGGCGGTTCCAACGTCCAGTTCGCCGTCAACCCGCGGGACGGGCGGCTGGTGGTCATCGAGATGAACCCCCGGGTGTCCCGCAGTTCGGCCCTGGCCTCCAAGGCCACCGGTTTTCCCATTGCCAAGATCGCCGCCAAGCTGGCGGTGGGCTACACCCTGGACGAGATCCCCAACGACATCACCCGGGAGACGCCGGCGAGCTTCGAGCCCACCATCGACTACGTGGTCACCAAGATTCCCCGTTTTACTTTTGAAAAATTTCCCCTGGCCGACCCCGTATTGACCACCCAGATGAAGTCGGTGGGCGAGGTGATGGCCATCGGCCGCACCTTCCGGGAGTCGCTGCAGAAGGCCATGCGCTCGCTGGAGATCGATTCCTGGGGCTTCGAGCCGCGGCTGCCCGCGGTGCCCGGCGCTGACGACATCCTGCTGCTTGAGCGGAACCTGCGCCAGCCCGGGGCGGAGCGCCTGTGGTACCTGGGCGACGCTCTGCGGCATGGTTATACCGTCGACCGGATCTGTGAACTGACCGGCATGGACCCGTGGTTCGTGCGTCAGATTGCCGGGATCATCGAGTTCGAGGCCGAACTGGCCGGTATCGGTGCCGCGGCGCTGACGGAAGAAACGTTGCGGCAGGCCAAGGCGATGGGTTTCTCTGACTGCCGGCTCGGTGAACTGCTGGGGCTGACGGAGCTGGAGGTCGCGGCGCGGCGCGACAAATTCGGCCTGTTGCCGGTCTACAAGCGGGTGGATACCTGTGCCGCCGAGTTCGAGGCGTATACCCCCTACCTCTACTCCACCTACGAGCTGGAGGACGAGGCGGCGCCGACCGAGCGCCCGAAGGTGATGATCCTTGGCGGCGGTCCGAACCGCATCGGCCAGGGGATCGAATTCGACTACTGCTGCGTGCACTGCTCTTTCGCTCTCGCCCGTGAGGGTTATGAAACCATCATGGTCAACTGCAATCCGGAGACCGTGAGTACCGACTACGATACTTCCGACCGACTCTACTTCGAGCCGCTCACCCGGGAGGACGTGCTGCAGATCGTCCGCCGTGAGCGGCCGATGGGGGTCATCGTCCAGTTCGGCGGCCAGACGCCGTTAAAGCTCGCCGGCGCCCTGCAGGATGCCGGGGTGCCCATCCTCGGCACCTCGCCCGACAGCATCGACCGGGCCGAAGACCGGCGGCGGTTTCGCGAGCTGCTGGACAAACTCGGCCTGCGCCAGCCCGAGAGCGATACGGTGGTGGCGGTGGACGAGGCGGTGGCGGTCGCCGACCGGATCGGCTACCCGGTGCTGGTGCGGCCGTCCTACGTGCTCGGCGGCCGCGGCATGGAGATCGTCTACGACGAGGAGGCCCTGCGGCGTTACATGCGCGAGGCGGTCAAGGTGTCCTTCGACCACCCGGTGCTCGTCGACAAGTTTCTTCACGACGCGGTGGAGGTGGATGTCGATGCCGTCTGCGACGGTCGGCGGGTGGTCATCGGCGGGATTATGGAGCACATCGAGCGTGCCGGGGTGCATTCGGGAGATTCAGCCTGTTCTCTGCCGCCCTATACCCTGGATGACGCTATCGTCGACGAGATCGCCCGCCAGGCCCGGGCGCTGGCCCTCGAACTGGACGTCCGCGGCCTGATGAATGTCCAGTTCGCGGTTCAGGACGGGGTTATCTACATCCTCGAGGTCAACCCCCGGGCCTCGCGCACGGTGCCCTTCGTCAGCAAGGCGGTGGGGATTTCGCTCGCCGATGTCGCCGCCCGGGTGATGAGCGGCCGGACCCTCGATGAACTGGGAGTGGTAGAGCGCCTGCGGCCGCCGCAGTTTGCCGTGAAGGAGGCGGTGTTTCCGTTTCTGAAATTTCCCGGCGTCGACACGATGCTCGGGCCGGAGATGAAATCCACCGGCGAGGTGATGGGAATCGATCCCGATTTCGCCGCCGCCTTTGCCAAGGCCCAGGACGCCGCCGGTGGCCCGCTGCCGGTGGGAGGGGGTGTTTTCCTGAGCGTGAAAGAGAAACCCGGCATCGAAGAGGTGGCCGGGATTCTGGCCGACTGCGGTTTCACCATCCGGGCGACGGCGGGTACCGCCGCCTGGCTTACGGAACACGGGGTTACTGCCGAAGCGATCCGCAAGCAGCAGGAGGGGCGGCCCAATGTCGTTGACTATGTTCTCAACGGCGAGATCGCGATGATCATCAATGTCCCCGGCGACCGGCGGTCGCGGGAGGATTCCCTCTACATCCGGCGGGCGGCGGTGGATCACGGGGTGCCGTATTTCACCACCCTGGCAGGCGCCCGGGCCGCGGCCCGGGCGATCCGGGTGCAGTGCGCCGGGCCGCTTTCCGTGCGTGCGTTGCAGGATTACCTGTACGACGACCGCCATACAACCATTCATGATTGAGGAGCATGCAGATACCATGTGCGCCGATTCCGCGAAAGTACCCATGACCGCCGAGGGCTTTCAGCAGCTCAAGGAGGAACTGAAACGGCTGAAGACAGTGGAGCGTCCGGCGGTAATCCAGGCTATCGCCGAGGCCCGGGCCCACGGCGATCTGAGCGAGAACGCCGAATACGAGGCGGCGAAGGAGAAGCAGTCCTTCATCGAGGGGCGGATCAGTGCCATCGACGACCGTCTCAGCCGGGCCAATGTCATCCTGCCGGCGGACATTGCCGACAGCGACCGGGTGGTCTTCGGCATGACCGTCACCCTCGAGGAGGAGGAGAGCGGTGCCGAAGTGGTTTACCGCATTGTCGGCGAGGACGAGGCCGACATCAAGGCCGGCAAGTTGTCGGTCAATTCCCCTGTGGCCCGGGCACTCATCGGCCGCCGTCTGGATGACGAGGTGCGGGTCCGCACCCCCGGCGGATTGAAACAGTATCTGGTGGTGGATTTCGGCGTCCGCTGACGTCGGCGGCCGGCATGGCTTCATTCAGAATGACCGTTGCCTACGACGGCACCGCCTACCACGGCTGGCAGGTGCAGCCCAACGGGTTGACGATCCAGGAGGTGCTGCAACGGGAACTGGGCCGGATGACCGGTGAAGACATCGTCGTGCACGGCTCCGGCCGTACCGATGCCGGGGTCCACGCCTGGGGCCAGGTGGCCCATTTTCACACCGCTTCCCGCCTGGGCCCGGCGGAATTCTTCCCCGGTCTCAACGCCCTGCTGCCGGGAGATATCGTCTGCCGCCGGATCGAGGTTGCTGCCCCCGATTTTCATGCCCGCAAAGGTGCCCGCCGCAAGACCTACTGCTATTGCATCGACAATCGCCGGCCGCATCATCCGCTGACCGCCCGTTATGCCTGGAACGTTCGTCGGCCGCTGGATGTGGCGGCTATGCGCCGCGCCGCCGTCTTTCTTGTCGGCGAGCACGACTTCGCCTCCTTCAAGGCCGCCGACGGTGAAACCGCCACCAGCACCCGCCGCATCACCGGCCTGCGCGTCTGGCGCCGCGGCCGCTACGTCCTCCTTTTGGTCACCGCCACCGGCTTTCTCAAGAACATGGTACGCGTCATCACCGGCACCCTGGTGGAATGCGGCTTCGGCAAACGCTCTCCTGAAGATTTTCCCGCCATTATCGCCGCCCGCGACCGCGCCGCCGCCGGCATCACCGCCCCGGCGAAGGGGTTGATCCTGCGCACGGTGCATTACCCCTCTATGCCGGCCACCGAATAGCTGTCACCTGAATAGTGTCAATATCTGCTGCCGGGGTTCAGGTTTTCGTGTGGCAGATGACTTTGTGGTGAAAATGATATCGGTCGAATATTATGCGGGTGGCTCACCAGGTGATCCACCCCATTTTTTTGCCTGCCGCAATTTTCCGCAATTTTCCCTGAATTTTTGTCAAATTCCCGCATTTTTCCCCTTGCCAGGCTCACGTGGTGCGCCACCCCCTGTGATATAATGATTGGTATTTCGGTTTTTCTGATTATGGGTTTGCCGGGATGCCGCAACCATTGGAGAGGGAGGAAGGGAAAGCGTGACGGCAACGAAACTGAACCAGTACGCCCTGCGCGACCGTCCGGCCCCGGGGCGAGACCCGGCTGCTGGTCCGGGCCAGCGCCCAGTGTCAGGTGACGCCGGTCAGTGACCCGGAACCGTATCAACAGTTCTTAGCCGCGCTGGAAAAATCCCTGTTTCTGACGGCGCAGGCGGTGGATTGATGTGTTAATGTGAAAAGATAACTGAAATGGTGGGTTGACAACCGTTGTTCTAATGTGAAAGATGAGATGTTTTTTGTACCGGTTTTTTCCGTCATGTTCATTTCTGATGATGGTGCCATGATAATTGTGCCATGATAGTCGTGATTCAGGTGTGAACCGGGTGTGGCCCGGTGAGAAACAGAAGCAGTGGTCGCGGGTTAGTGGCAACACTAGCAGGACTGTTGAAAAAGTCCTTCTTTAACGACTTTGTTATTGAGTGGCAAATGTTATTGTGATATATTATAATTAATTGATATTATAGAAGAAAAGTGGTTAACAGATGCGCGGAATGGACGATCAGCAACCGGAAATATTCAGCTACGTTCTCTTGGAAAACCGGATTCCCCAAGATCATCCCCTGCGAGCCATCAAAGCCATGGGCGACCAGGCATTGAAAGAGTTATCACCACGTTTCGACGAGCTGTATTCCCGCTTGGGCCGGCAGTCCATTGCCCCGGAGCGCCTGATTCGCGCCCTGCTGCTGCAGGTGCTCTACACCATCAGGAGTGAACGGCAGCTGGTTGAACAGCTTGACTACAATCTGCTGTTCCGCTGGTTTGTCGGCATGACCATTGACGAACCGGTGTGGAACCATTTGGTCTTCAGCAAAAACCGGGATCGCCTGCTGGCCGGCGATATCGCCGCCTCCTTCCTTTCGGCCATCTGCCGGCAGGCGCAGGCAGCTGGTCTGCTTTCCAACGAACACTTTTCCGTTGACGGCACCCTGATCGAAGCCT
>JAFGAM010000047.1 GCA_016933675.1 Candidatus Anaeroferrophillacea bacterium | reverse complement strand
TCCGGGAGGGAAACCCCGTGCCGAAATACCTCACCTTTCACGTCGAGCCGGAGCGCCGCTGGGAAGACCTGGTGGAAAAGTATCGGATCCTCGCCCGCGAGACCACTGCGGTGTGGATCCGCACCTATATCTACGAGGAGGGCAGCCATCGCATCTGCGAGTGGGACGCCCCCAGCGCCGAAAGCCTGCACGTGGTGTTCAAGCGCACCGGCATCTCCTGCGACCGCATTGTCGCCGTCCGCGAGGTGACCCCCAGTATGTGGCGCTGAGTGTCCGGTGACGCGGTCAGGTAACATCCGCAAACCACGGCAATATTCGTTCGCTGACAATGCTCTCCCAGCCCAGCGCGACGGCGCGTTCCTGGTGCAGCTCCAGCAGTTGATCGTCCCGCTCGCGGCGTTCCATGAGGCAGGAAAAAATCTCCGGTGCCTGTTCCCGGGTGATCTCGTCCTCCAGATGGTTGCGGTCTTCCCGCTTCATTGCCAGCAGCGCCTCGGGTGAGTGCCAGCGACCGTCGGCGGCCGGCGGGATGCGGGTGAAATCGACCGCCAGGGACAGCCGTTCGTCCGCCGGGATGACCTGCTCCAGCAGGTCGGCGGAACCGCAGGCGCGGCTCAACAGGGGCATGCCGCCGTAGGGAAAGGTCTCCAGTTGGGCGATGCCGAAGGGCTCGTAGATCGAGAAGCCCAGTTCGGCGTCGCTGCCGGCGCGTAGGTCCAGAAGCTGCATTTCCGCCGGCATCCGCTCGCCGCAGACGGCGCGGCTGAAGCCGAACTGGTTCAGTAACACCCCCTTGATTGCCCGCGAGGTGGCATTGAACACCGTCAGGGCGTCGTATATTCCCTCCTCGAATCCCATCAGGTCGGGCCAGCCGCGCCGGTGCAATATCGGCCAGCCGTATTCCCGCTCCATCCGCGCCACCTCCGCCGCCGGCCGCCCGGTGACGATGAGGCTTGCCAGCAGGATGTAGAGCCCCTTTACGCCGCGGGCGGCAAAAAAGGCGTCGAGGTGGTGCAGCAGCTTGATGTCGCGCCAGATTCCCTTGCTGATGACCAGGCGGGTGACGTGGGTGAAGACGAACTCGGGCCGGAAGTTGAACAGGGTTTCGCCGTAGTCCTGCAACCGGCGGCGGCTGGCGCTGCGGCCGGCGGTGCCGAGGCGGTGTACCGGGATGCCATTGTAGACCACCCGCAGACGTTTCTCATCGATGGCGGGTACCAGATAGCGGTATTCCGCCGCCACCCGGTCGCTGACGGCGAAGATGGCCGAACAGAACGCCGCCGCCTTCACCAGTTCGCTGCGGTAGTTGGCCGCCTGGGAGCCGAAGCGTTCCTCAAGGCTGATGCCGGCGGCGGTATCATGGGCCATGATGTTGTAGAAGCTGATGTCATGACCCTGGTGCTGTTCCACGATACTGCGCGCGGTGGTCACCTCGTGGGCGTAAAAGATCGTCCGTTCCCGCGGCCGCCGGCCATCCCGCTGTTCCAGCACCGTCGCCAGGCAGCAGGGCATGCCCATGTATTCGTGGGCGAAGTGCATCACCGGCGTATCCGCGCCGTAGAGCGCCTCCAGCAGGGCGTGGTAGGGTACGGCGATGCGCAGGTACTGTTCATAATCCCAGTCCTGGTAGCGGTCCGACTGGATGCCGAAGGACTCCCAAAGCTGGAATTTGAGCTCCGCCAGGGGTGGCTGATGCATTTCGAAGACATCCGTCAGCACCAGATCGACGGTAACCGGGGCGCTGCTGTCGAACTCCCGGTACAGATGCCGCCTGCCGTAGATTATCCGGACGCCGAAACGGTCCTCGACCGGGGCGAAGCGCTCGCGCCAGCGGCCGGTATCGTAGCCGTCGAGGCCGCTGTAGAGCACTTCGCCGTCGTTGCCGAGGCGGTCATTGCGGCCGCCGTCGCGGTTGAACAGCGGCGCATAGAGCAGGGTGGCGCCGAAGACGCGGCCGTAGGCGGCGGTGGTTGCCAGGCCGTTGATCACGGCGCCGATGCCGCCGACCTTGCCGGCGGCTTCGTGGGTGATGTGACAGGCGTTGAGCATGGAATTTTCCTTTTGGCGTATTCTGGCAGTGGTTACGGGATGGTCAATGCCTGGCGATCGGTAGGGGCGACCCTTGCGGTCGGCCCGGTTTCGGCCGCCGCCGGCAGGCGATCAACGTCCGCCTGTTCATGGTTTTCATCGGCGGCACGGTACACATCCGGTTTCTCGTGTCCGAATCCCTTTCCACGTCCGTTCGATACCGATTCCGATAGCGATCCCGACCCCGTTTTCTGATGCATTCCTGCTCCCGGTCATCCCAGGCGCTCCTCGAGATCCGCCAGGGCGTTGATGTAGTAGAGATAGCCCTGCTCGGGGGCGTCGTAGGGGGAGAAATACTTGTGGACGTCGCCGTCCTGGAAGTACTTGGTGCTCATGTAGTAGAAATGGTCCGAGGTGGACAGCCGCCGGGCGGTGGCCAGCAGCTCGGGGTCACCGTTTGCCCGCACCCGCGGGAAGAGGGCGAAGAAGGCCTCGGCGGCGTTGCGCTGAATCTCGTTGTCGAGCCAGGCGGAGAGATCACGCTCGGAATCGGCCCACGAAACCGGTTCGGTGAACGACAGGGGTTCGGGGTCGTAGTTGACGATATCGATGACGTCCGACGGCCAGGCGAAGGCCAGGTGCGGCTTTTCCAGTACCCGGCCGGGCAGGTGGCGCATGAAGCCGAAGATGCCGCTGTCCTCCCACTGATGTTCGCCGAAGGTCTCGAAATCCATGAACAGGTTGAGAAACAGGTTCCGGCCGCCGTTTTCCCCCACGGTGAGCTGGTCTACCCAGGAGACGAACTTTTCCGCCGTCAGCGGGTGCTCGATCCAGCCGCGGTCGGAGAAGCGGAAGGCGATGTCGTCCGAGAGGGTGTAGTATTTCAGCAGCAGGAACAGCCGATGATTATAGTCGTGATAGGCGTAGAGCGGTTTGCGCCAACACAGTACTTTGTCGGCCCCCTCGGCGAGGATGACCTTGAACCCTTCCTCCTCCCAGATGAGGTCGGCGATCTGGTCCTGGTAGATGAGCTCGGTGTTGCGGAAGACGATGGGCCGGACGCCGAATTCCGCCT
This sequence comes from Candidatus Anaeroferrophillacea bacterium, assembly GCA_016933675.1. GTDB lineage: Bacteria > Desulfobacterota > Anaeroferrophillalia > Anaeroferrophillales > Anaeroferrophillaceae > JAFGAM01. The sequence continues at coordinate 23,790 of JAFGAM010000047.1, read as the reverse complement.
CCATAAGCGACCGATGCTGCCGTACCTGGCTGATGAACTCGTCCCGGTCGAACAGAGCCGTGAGGGAGTGGTAATAGGTTTCGCCGAGGAATTCGACGCAGCCGGTGCGAGCCAGTTCATGGAAACTCGCCAGTACCTCGGGGTAGTAGGCGCGGAACTGCTCGATGGCGACGCCGGAGATGGAGAAGGCGACCTTGAAGCGGCCCTCGAAGCGGTCGATCAGCTCCAGCAGCATGCGGTTGGCGGGCAGGTAGCACTTGTCGCCCACCTTGCGCACCACCTCGCGGTTCAGCCGCTCGTCGAAGTAGTTGTGGTCGGTGCCGATGTCAAGCACCTTGTAGGGCCGCAGGCGGTAGGGCTGGTGGACCTGGAAGTAGAAAACGATGTTCAGCATGTGACCTCCCGGTAGGCGGCAACGATCTTCTCCGCCGCGTCATCCCACTGGATGGCGGCGACTTCGGCCTGGCCGGCGGCGGCCATTTTCTCGAGTTCCACTGGATTGTCGATGAGACGGGAGATGGTGTCGACCATCTCGTCGATGTCCCAGAAATCCACCTGGTAGGCGTGCTTCAGCACCTCGGCGACACCGGATTGTTTCGAGATGATCGCCACCGCGCCGCGGGCCATGGCCTCCAGCGGCACGATGCCGAAGGGCTCGGAAATCGACGGCATGACGAAAATATCGGTGGCGTCGAAGATGCGGTTTACCTCGTCCTTGTTGAGGAAGCCGGTGAACAGGAAGCGGTGGTGCAGCCGGTGGTAGGCGGCGTGATGCACCATGCGGTTCATCATGTCGCCCGATCCCGCCATGATGAATCTGGTTTCGGGCTGTCGTTCGAGCACTTTGCGGGCGATATCGAGGAAGTAGTCGGGGCCTTTCTGCAGCGTGATGCGGCCGAGGAAAAGCACCGTGGGGCCGCGGAACAGGCGCCGGCGTCCGTCGCCGGCCGCGGCGGCGTTGAAGGCGTTGTGTACCACCCGCACCCGGGCGGGGTCGACGCGGTAGCGGTTCGCCACCATCTCCATGGTGTAGCGCGACACCGCCAGCACGAGGTCGGCAGTGGCGAGGCCGAGATATTCCAGCTTGTGGACGCGCTCGTCCCCCGGTCCGCCGGCGCGGTCGAACTCGGTGGCGTGGATGTGAAACACCAGCGGTTTGCGGGACACCGCCCGGGCGGTCATGGCCGCGGGAACGGTGAGCCAATCGTGGGCGTGGATAAGGTCGAAGTCGATCGCCGCCGCCAGCCGCTTGACCCGGTTGCCCAGTTCCCGGACCTTGCGGAACAGGTTTTCGGCGGCGACCTCCATGTAGTGTTCGACGGTGCGGATGTCGTCATGCAGCATCGGTTGCAGGCCGGCCAGCACCGGGGGCTCGAACAGCGGCCGGTCCGCCAGCGCGGGAGTGATGTAGGCCTCCGGGTAGGGTATCAGGCCGTAGGTCTCGAGTCGGCGGATGACCGTCGCCTCGCCCGCCGGCAGGGAGGGAAAAATGTCGGCGGGCGGCGTCGGGGTGGCGGGCCCCGGATCGGTATTGGGCTCGACTGCTGCCGCCGCTGCGATCACTGCCGTTGTCGTTGCCGCTGCCGGCACCGGGACCGGGTAGAAGGGGCGCGCCGGCAGGCGATCAACGTCCGCGGGCTCACGCAGGGGGAAGTAGACTGCCTCCCTGGTGGGGAGGACAAGATCGATTTTCACCCCCTGGTTGAGCAGGGCGCGGGCGATGCCGTAGCATGCGGTGCCCAGCCCGCCGGAGATGAAGGGGGGAAATTCCCAGGTGATCATCAAGATGTGCATCGGCTGCTCCTTTGCTGCTATCGTGCCTGTTCCGCCTGCCGTTACCATGCCGTGGCGTGAGGCCAGTTCCACCCTAACGGATGCGGCGAATGAGATCCTCGATCTCCACCAGGGCCATGACGCTCCAGGCCTGGGCCGGGCAGCCCTTGGGGACGTGGGGCTGGTCGCCGTCCCAGATCTCCGCCACCGAGGCGATGTGCCCCTTGATGAAGCCGCGCCGGAAGCGCCAGATCAGTTTTTCCAGTTCCGCCCGGCGTTCGGCCGCGGGTTTCGTGCGGCGGAACGCCTTGTCGTAGAGGGCGGCCATGGGCGCCAGCAGGAAGGCCCAGACGGTGCCCTGGTGGTAGGCCATGTCCCGTTGTTTGTGGTTGCCGATGTACTTGCGCTTGTAGGCCGGGTGATGCGGTGACAGGGAGCGCAGGCCGTAGGGGGTCAGCAGATCCCGGCGGGCAGTCTCCCATATTTCCGGCAGTGACTCGGCGGGCACGATATCGAAGGGCAGCGCCACGGCGATGACCGCGTTGGGACGAATCTCCGCCACCGGGCCCTCGGCGCCGATGCGGTCGGCGAGGAAGCCGGGGATGATGAACTGCTGAAAACCGGTTTCGATCTGCCGCGCCAGATTCGCCAGTTCCTTCATGTCCAGGCGCCAGCGGCGGTAGGAAATATCGCTCAGGCCGGACTTTTGTGCCAGGGCATGCACCGCCCGGACGGCGTTGTACCACAGGGCGTTGATCTCCACCGGCTTGCCGAGCCTTGGCGTGACCGGATGTTGGTAGATCTTGGCGTCCATCCAGGTTAATGCCTGGTGGGGCGCGTCGAGGGAGATGAGGCCGTCGGCGGCGTCGAAACTGAACGACAGGGAGCGGTTGAACCGGTAGTTGAGGACGATGCGGGCCGCCGTCTCCAGCAGTTTAGCGTCAATTTCCTTCGCCTGTTGACAGTATTCGTACAGCCGCACGCAGTACCACAGCGGGGCGTCGACGGTGTCGTAATTCATCCCCTCGCCGCCCTCGCCGAAAACATTGGGCAGCAGGCCGTTCTTCAGGTGTCGGCCATACTTGGCCAGCAGCCGCGGGATCAGCGGCCGGTGTTCCGGCAGGCGCAGTACGCCGCCCAAAGCGATGAGGCTGTCCCGTCCCCAGGGGCCGAACCAGGGATAACCGGCGATGATATCGTCGGCGGTGAGAAAATCATCCGCCGCCTGGCCAAGCAGTTTGCGGTAGGCGGCCGGGGTAAAGAGATCGTCGTCGTTTTCCGGGGTGGCGAGGGGCGAGATCTTCTGCCGTCCGTGGGCCCGGGGATGGTCGACAGGCAACGGCAGGTCGCGGTAGCGCTCCAGGGCGGCGTCGATGAGGGCCTGCGGATCCCGGAGTTCTTCCGCGGCGCACACCAGGTGGTGGGTGGTGCCCGGCGGCAGCGGGATGGTGACCATTACCGGGGCATAGAGGTCTTCGGTAGCCTCGTAGCCCCGCGATGCCTCCATCGGATAATAGACCTGGCGGTAGACGACGGGGTCGGCGGTGACCTTTCCGGTCGGGCACCGGCACCAGGCGCTGCAGCCGTTGTCCGGCCGGCGGATGGCCCAGCCGGTTTCGTCGAGCACGGTGACCGCGGGTGTCTGGTCGTCCCAGATGCCCGGCAGGTTGACGAAGTGGTGATGGCGCAGGCTGAACTTCGGCCGCAGGGTGAGGGTCAGGGGCTGGAGGCCGCGGTTGGTGTAGCTCACCACCACTGCGTTAACCCCCTTCGGCATCCGGACTTCCTTGAGGATGACAAAATCGTCCGCCGCCGGCAGTGACGAGAAAAGCACCGCCGGATAGGGGCGGAGCCAGCTTTTGACAATGTGCTCGAAGCCGTTGGGATAGATGCAGTTGGGATAGTGGCTGGCATCCAGCGGGAAGGTGTTGCCGCGGAAGCCCGCCAGTTCCTCGATGCCGGCGAGGATGTGTTGCCGGCGGAGGTTGCGGTCGGCGGCGATGAGCAGACCGTTGTATTTCCGCTGGTTGATGAAACTGCCGTAGCCGAGGGCATAACCGCCGGCGCCGTTGGTCAGCAGCCATTCGTGGTGCTGGGCTTCTCCCTGGTATTCCGAACGCATGGGTATATCGCCTCCTGGTTCCTAGAACGAGATGGTGATCGATGCGCAACAACTGCGGAAGAACACTGAAAGCCGGACGGCAGGCAGAACCGTACCGGGAAGACGGCGGTGCATGGATGCATGCACGAAGTTTAATCCCCGGGCGCCGGTTGTCAAGCGCCGCCGGGGCATATTCAGCCGTGGGTTTCTTGCCGGCCGGGTTCCGGGGCTGGGCCCCGGCCGGCGGCGGCGGGGAACGGCAGCGTAAAACCGATGTACGCGGGATTGCGGCCGCGGTGTGCCACGCGCCGGACAAGCCTGCCGGGGGGGGGGGTGATCACCTGCCGATGAGGTGCCGTCCCGGAGTACAGTTGAGGATCACGGTGCGCTGGTGGATGCCGGCCGAAACGGTGCGGCGGCCGCGGAACGGGCCGGCCGCGGCGAGGTGTTCCGGCCGGGAAGCGATGTAAAACCGACTAGAGAAAATATATGTTCGAATAGTATTCGAGAATCATTCGGTACGTGTTAAAAAACGATGCATTGAAACTGATGGCGTACTTCATCGTGTCGACCCACCGGTCCTGCTGGCCGTAATAGGTGGGAACGATCTTCTGCTCGAGTTTTTCATACAGCGACTCGGCGTCGGCATCGCTCTCATCGACGTGAAGATCACTGTCGTCGGGTTTGCGGCCGATGGCCCAGCCGGTGATGCCCTCGATGTAGCCTTCGATCCACCAACCGTCGAGGACGCTGAAATTGGGCACGCCGTTATGGGCCGCTTTCATGCCGCTGGTGCCCGAGGCCTCGTGGGGCCGGTCGGGATTGTTGAGCCACAGATCGACGCCGGTGGTGACCAGCAGGCCGAGGTCCATGTTGTATTCCTCGAGATAGACCACCGGGATGTCACCCGCCAGACCGCGGGCGGCATCGATGATGTGTTTGATCAGGTCCTTGCCGGGCTGGTCGCGGGGATGGGCCTTGCCGGCGAAGACGAACTGCATCTTGCCGACGTCGCGGGCGATGCGCCGCAGCCGCTCGAGATCGTGAAACACCAGGTCGGCGCGCTTGTAGGTGGCCGAGCGGCGGGCGAAACCGATGGTCAGTATCTCGGGGTCGAGGACGATGCCGGTGCGTTTCTGTACCAGCGCCAGCAGGCGTTCCTTGGCGGCCCGGTGGGCGATGACGATCTCGGCATCGGGGATGGCGATGGCGTTGCGCAGCATGAAACTGTCCTGGCGCCAGTCAGGGATATGGCGGTCGTAGAGTGCCTGGAATTCCGGCGTCGTCCAGGTGACCGAGTGAACGCCGTTGGTGACCGATTTGATATCGTAGTTGGGAAACATCCGCCGGCTTACCTCGCAGTGTTTCTTGGATACCGCGTTGGTGTAGCGCGACAGGTTGAGCGCCAGCTGGGTCATGTTGAGTTCGTGGCTGCCGGCGACCTTTTCGATGGTTTCCCGCGGCACGTAGTCGCTCCTGAGCATTTCGTCCACTAGCCCGTAGGGGAAGCGGTCGTGCCCCGCCGGTACCGGGGTGTGGGTGGTGAAAACGCACAGGTAGCGGACGTGATAGTAGTCCCAGACGTGTTCCGCGTCCCAGGTTTCCTGGATGCTGCGCTTGTGGACGCGGAGCAGTTCGATGGTCAGCAGGGCGGCGTGGCCCTCGTTCATGTGATAGTTCTGGATGGTGTGGATGTGCAGCTCGCGCAACAGCCGCACGCCGCCGATGCCGAGGATGATCTCCTGGGCCAGGCGATAGCGCTGATCGCCGCCGTAGAGGTGCCAGGTGAGCCGGCGGTCGTCGGGATGATTCTCCGGCAGGTCGCTGTCGAGGAAGAATACCGGGATGGTGCCCCCGGTGGCCCCCCTGACCGGATAGACCCAGGGACGCAGGGCCACCTCGCGGCCGGCGATGGTCACCCGGACGGTGATCCCGTCGAGCTCGGTAAGCAGGTCGGCCGGATTCCAGTCCACCGGTTTTTCTGACTGGCTGCCGTTCAGATCGAGTTGCTGGCGGAAATAGCCCTTGCGGTAGAGCAGGGTGATGGCCACCAGCGGCAAACCCAGGTCGGCGGCCGCCTTGATGGTGTCGCCGGCAAGCACCCCGAGCCCGCCGCTGTAGGTCGGCAGGTCGTTGCGGAGGCCGATTTCCATCGAGAAATAGGCGATCTTGGGAGGTCGCTCGATGAGCATGTTCCTGATGTTCGGGTTGTCCATGGCAGATGCCTTCCGGCTGATACGTCGGGGTGGTGGTCGGTTCGCGGCGAAGCGGAAACCGTTCGGCGCCGCTCATGAATCTGATAATGAATCGCGGCGGGTTTGTAAAGCAATTTTGTCGGCACGGTTTCGCAACGGTCATTGACAGGAGTCGTGTTTCGGTGCATGATACGGCGTTATTGAACATGCCGTGCCGGGATTGCGGCCGGGATTCACCGGTACCGCAATGTCAACGGGAAGGCGGGTGAGAAATGATTATGCGGTGGAAGGTCGATGATGCGGAGAACCGGCTGCTGAGTTCCTGCATGGAACTGGGCGATCTGTTGCTGAAGAGTCAGCGGCTTGGTGAGGATCAGCGGCATCACATTGTCGAGGTTCTGCGGGTGCTGCGGCTGCTGCCGTGCTATGAACCACGGTTCCGCGGTGGTTTCGGCTGTCATGTGCTGTGTGAGGATGACGAGCAGTGCTGCGAGTACATGCGTCCCGGTCTGGCGAAATACTGGTTCGTGGACATCGACGACCAGGTGCTGGAGATTTCCACCGGGCTGGTGCCGGTGCGCGACCGCGAGGTCAGCGAGCAGCATGATGCCCAGCTCTGCTTCTGGCTTGAACTGGGTTCGGTGGGCCAGTGGGAGGGAATGCCACTGGAACAATGGCTGCGTGAGCTGGGCCGGCTGGGCGCGGTGCTGCCGGAGCGTGAGTGCCTGGAGATCAGCTCCAGCCTTGCCGATGTCATCGCCTGCAGCGGCGGCAACTGCCGGAAATCAGCCTGATGCCGTGCCACCGGAAGACCGGCGACGGGATTCAGGCGTCAGCGGCCGAAGGTCGTATACAGCAGCAGGGCGTTATAGCCGCAGTATGCGGCCAGCAGTAGACCGCCTTCCCGCCGATTGATGTTGCCGCCGGCGCCATCCCGCCGGTAGCCGAGAACGAAGAGCGACAGGGTCAGCAGACCCACGGCCGGCATGTCGCGCCACAGCACCTCGGGGGCGACGGACATGGGGTGGATGACCCCGGCGATACCGACCACCGCCAGGGTGTTGAACAGGTTGGAGCCCAGGACATTGCCCAGCGCGATGTCGTGTTCCCCTTTCCGGGCGGCGGCGATGGATGATGCCAGCTCCGGCAGCGAGGTGCCGACGGCGACGACGGTCAGACCGATGACCAGGTCGCTGATGCCGAGGCCGCGGGCGATGATCACCGCGCCCCAGACCAGCATTCGAGATGCCGCCACCAGCAGCACCAGTCCCGTTGCCAGTCGCAGCAGTGCTTTGCCCCGTGACACCGGATGCTCGGTGAGTTTTTCCTCGATTTCACTGCCCAGAGGATCGCCGCCCCGGCGCCGGCCCTGACGGATGCTCCAACCCATCAGGGCGCTGAAGACGATCAGCAGCACCCAGGCATCGAAGCGGCTCAGGGAACCGTCCGCCAGTTGCAGGGCGGCCAGCAGGGTGACCGCGGCAAGGAGCGGCAGTTCGGTGCGCAGGATGCGGGACTGGACCGAGATGGGCTGTACCATCGCGGTGATGCCGAGGATCAGGGCGATGTTGCTGATGTTGGAGCCGTAGGCGTTGCCCAGGGCGATACCGGGGTTGCTCTGCAGGGCAGCGAGGGCCGATACCAGCATTTCCGGCGCCGAGGTGCCGAAACCGACCACAACCATGCCGATGAGCAGCGGCGGCATGCCGAGGAAGCGGGCGGTGGCGGCGGCGCCGTCGACGAAGCGGTCGGCGCTCCAGATGAGCAGCGCCAGTCCGAAGATTAGGGCGAGGAGCGCGGGGGTCATGGGTTCCGGATGCCGGCGACGGTTATGCCGTCAGTGTAGGGGCGACCCTTGCGGTCGGCCCGGTTCAGTGTACGGAGAAGGTCCGGCGAATGGATCGGCCGGCATCACCGTGAAGCAGGTGGACTCAATTGCGACGCCATTGTCTGCGACGTAGTTGTCGTTGCGTTCGCTTATAGCATTTTCGATCGCGGAAAGCTACCGTAGTTCGGGGGGCGGAGGTGGTTTTGCGGGGTGGACGACACCGAATCCATCCCGCGCCGGCGGAGTGATGCTTCCGTGACCACGGTCAAAATACGGCAAAGGGGGGATGGCACCGTCGGGGCGATGCATGCATCGCCCCGACGAACTCGCGACGCGTAAAACCCTAGGGAGTGTGGTGTCACCCGGCGGTGAACCACTCCGGCTGCCGCGCAACGGATGAGGCTGGAGTGGTTGCAAGGCCGTCGGGAATCGGCAGGATGGTTGCCGGATACTTACAGGGGGTGGCCCGGATCATGGCGACGGATACGGCTGATTGCCCCCGGAAGGATGAATCATGAAGGTACGGACGATCCATACCGGGCGGGCGCCACAGGCGGTCGGTCCCTACTCCCAGGCCGTTTGGGCGCATGGCTTCGTTTTCGTTTCCGGGCAGTTGGGGCTTGACCCGGAAAGCGGCCGGTTGGTGCCGGGCGGGGTCGAGGCCGAGGCCCGGCAGGCGTTGGGCAATGCCGGGGAGATTCTTGCCGCCGCCGGCTGCGGGCGCGATGATGTCGTCAAGGTGACGGTGCTCCTGCGTGACATGGGGGACTTTGCCGCGGTGAATGCGATCTATGCCGAATTCTTCGGCGGGCACCGGCCCGCCCGGGCGGCCTTCGCGGTTGCCGGGCTGCCGCTGGACGGCCGCATCGAAGTCGAAATGATCGCCGCCGCCGGTTGACGTCGGGATCTGTGCGGTCTCCCGTAACCCCCGGGTACCGGCGGCCGCTTACGGAGCGAAGCCACGGTGCCGCGGCCGGTGGCGCTGCCCTTGCTGTCGGGATGGCACGTATGTGCGGTGATGACGCGTGAGGCCTCATCTCAACGGTCGTCGCAGGCCTGGCGCACCGCGGCCAGCAGGTCGTAGTGGGTGAAGGGTTTTTTCAGCAGCCGGGTTCCGGGTGGCAACCTGCCGTTGTCCAGTGAATCGAAGCTGTAGCCGGAAATGAACAGCACCGGCACCCCGAATCCGAGGTCGCGGGCGGCGTCGAGTACCTGTCGACCGTTCTTTCCCGGCATGACGACGTCGAGCAGCAGCAGGTCGATGTCCCGGCCCTGCGTTTCAAGCCGGCCGACGGCCTCCTTGCCGTCGACCGCCGTCACGACATGGTAGCCGGCCTCGATGAGATAGCGTTCCGACAGGGTGCGCACCAGTTCTTCATCCTCGGCCAGGAGAATCCGTTCGGTTCCTCCCGCCGGCTTCTTGCCGGCCGGGTGGAGGGGCGCCGCGGTTTGATCCTCCTGCCCGGCGGTATCCGCCGCGGGCAGAAAGATCCTGAACGTGCTGCCCCGGCCGGGGGTGCTGTCCACCTCGATGAAGCCGTTGCTCTGCGAGACGATTCCGTAGACGATGGAGAGTCCGAGCCCTGTTCCCCGGCCCATCTTTTTGGTGGTGTAAAACGGCTCGAAGATATGTTTTTTGACCTCCGGCGGAATGCCGCTGCCGGTGTCGAACACCTCGATGCAGGTGTAGCGTCCCGGCCTGGCGCCGTGGCGGTTCAGGCATCGTGCCGCATCGAGCTCGGTGCCGCAGGTGGCAATCGTCAGCCGGCCGCCGTCGGGCATCGCGTCGCGGGCATTGAGACACAGGTTGAGTACCGCCTGCTCGACCTGATGGGCATCCGCCAGCACGGCGGGCAGCCCGGGTTCGGGGTTGAAGACGAATTCGATGTGGGCGCCGGTAACGCGGCGTGTCATGTGAATTTCGTTTTCCAGCAGGGTATTCAGCGCCAGCGGCTCGGGCCGTGCCCCCTGGTTGCGGCTGAAGGCGAGCAACTGAACAACCAGCCGGCGGGCGCGTTCCGATGCCTTGAGTAGCTGGTGCAGACTCTCGGCGGCGGCGGGATGAGCGTGTTCCAGGTCGATCAGGGCCATTTCGCTGTAGCCGTAAATGACCTGTAACAGGTTGTTGAAGTCGTGCGCCACGCCCCCGGCCATCTGCCCCACCGCTTCCATCTTCTGGGCCTGGATCAGACACTGGGTTTTGTGCTCCAGCAGTTCCTCCACCCGCATCATGACCCGCTCCCGGGCGGCGTTTTCACACAATGCCAGGAGATATTCCGGTTCGAACGGTTTACGGGCGTAGGCCGCCGCGCCCATCTGCATCCAGCGCAGGGCGAGATCGGGCTTGGGGTCGGTGGTGATCATCACGAAGACCGAAAAGTGGGAGGCCCGGGAGAACTCCGCCAGCAGATCTTCGCCGCTGCCGTCGGGGAGGTGGTAGTCGAGGACGACGATCTCGGGGGTGTGCCGGGCGAACAGCCGCCGCGCCTCGGCGGCGTCGCCGGCGGTGATGGTATCGTAGCCGCGGCCGGTGAAGGCCCGTGAGAGGACGCGGCGAATGGTTTCCGAATCGTCCACCAGAGCAGGGCGCGGGCGCGATGCTGGTGGGGCGTCGAACCCGCCAGCAGGTCGTTGGCGGTGGCGATAAACTTTTCCGGATCGATAGGCGCGGGCAGGAACGCGTCGGCGCCGGTGGCCGCGGTTATTTCCCGGGTGTCGTCGCCGGCGAAGGTGGCCGAGATCACGAGGATCGGGATATGGTTGCAGGCCTCGTATTCCCTTGGGCGCAGCAGGCGGCAGAAGCGCCAGCCGTCGATACCGGGCATGTGGAGGTCGGTGACGATGAGTGGCGGCAGGGCGTCGGGACACAGCTGCATGAGCGCTTCGTCGGCGCTGGGCAGGCCGGTACACGGGATTCCTTCGCGATGCAGGATGCCGGTGAGGATTTCGAGCTGCAGCCGGTCGTCGTTGACCACCATGACCGGGGTAACGGGCGCGGCGGGTTTCGATTGCCGCTCTTTCGTCCGGGGTGTGCAGTCCCGCCGGTCGGTGCCCTGCGGGGGGCTTGGTAGCGGCGGCCGCCGCCGGTGCCGGGCAGGGCGAAGGTGCTTGGGTCGCCGGCGGTTTCAGGATCCTTTCGCGGTGGCGCATACCACCCGGTTGCGCCCGGTTCGTTTGGCCTCGTACAGGGCGTTGTCGGCCGCCGCCAGGATGGTGTCGGGGTCTTCATCGCCGCTGGCGCCGGCGGTGCCGATGCTGATGGTGATGGACAGATCGCCGCTGCGGGTGGGGATGGGGGACGCTGCCGCCGCGTGCCGTAACCGTTCATAAAGATTGTTCGGTGCGTGGCAATCCGTTCGCGGTCCGACAACCAGGAATTCCTCGCCGCCATACCGGCCGATGAGGTCGTAATCGCGCAGATTGTCGCGCAGGATGGCAGTCAGTTTCCGGAGGACGTCGTCGCCGGTCAGATGACCGTAGCGGTCATTGATCTGCTTGAAGGAGTCGATGTCGTACAGGCCGATGGTAAGCGTTGAACCCTGGCGTCCGGCCCGCGACAACTCCCGGGAGAGTCCGTCGGGAATGGCCCGGCGGTTGAGGATGCCGGTGAGGGAGTCGTGCATCGCTTCGTGGGCCAGATCGTTCCTGATCCGGCCGAGGTCCGCCTGGAGTTCGAGCATCCGCACGCCGACGCCGACCCGGGCCCGCAGTTCCTCGCTGCCGTAGGGTTTGGTGAGATAGTCGTTGGCCCCGGCATCCAGACCCTCGACGATACTCCGTTCATCATTGCGGGCGGTAAGCAGGATTACATAGGGCGGATCGGCGCTCGGAACCGTGCGGATTCTGCGGCACACGTCCACCCCGTCCATGCCGGGCATCATCCAGTAGAGGATTGCGAGCCGCGGTGCCCCTTCCCGTGACATGACCGCCAGTGCCTCGCTGCCGTCGGCGGCGGTCACCCGATGACCGAACCGTTTCAGCAGTGCCGTGAGGATGTTGCGCGAGACCAGCTCGTCTTCGGCGATCAGGATGTCCATCCGATCTGTTCCAGATAACGGGCAATGGTGTTTAGCAACTGGTCAACATCCTGCTTGAGGCGGGCCAGTTGTTCGTTTTGTTCCGCCGCCGGGGCGTTCTTCACGGTGCGTTCCATGTGCTCGGCCGTGGCGCGCAGGGCATCCGCGCCCAGGTTCGCCGCCGCGCCTTTGAGCGAGTGGGCCTGCCGTTCGGCGGCGGCGAGATCCCCGGCGGCAATGTAGCTTGCCATGCGGTCGAGCTGCAGGGGCAGCTCCTCACGTGTCGTGCCGAGGATATCCGCCATGAGTTCATCGTCATTCATCAGGCGTTTCCGGAGCAGTTCCCGGTTCCAGACTGCCGCTGCCGGCGGTTTCACCGCCGGCGCATTCCCCGGTTTTTGCCCGGCGCTGCGGTGGTTGTCTTCCCCGGTGGTGGCCGAAACCACCGGGTCGGCACTGCGCGGCGCCGGCGGCAGCCAGCGTTCCAGGGCCTGCTGCAGCATGTCGGGCCGCACCGGTTTGGAGACATAGTCGTCCATGCCCTGTTCGAGGCACCGTTCCCGGTCTCCTTTCATGGCATGGGCGGTCATGGCGATGATCGGCAGCCGCTCGGTGCCGTGTTCCACTTCCCGACCGCGGATGACGGCGGTGGCCTCGAAACCGTCCATCACCGGCATCTGAACATCCATCAGCACCACGTCGTAGCGGCCCTGTTCCACCGCCTTGAGCGCTTCCTCGCCGTTGGCCACCGCGTCGGCCCGATAACCGAGTTTTTCCAGTGTCTTCAGGGCCACCTTCTGGTTGATGATGTTGTCTTCGGCGAGCAGAATGCGGAAGCGGGTCCGCTGGTCCTCACGGACCGAGTGGCGGGTGACGATGTTCCGGTGCGGAGATTCAGCGTTTGCCGGCAGCGGGTTCGTGTCGCCGACGACGGTGGCCAGGCAGTCGTGTAGTTCCTTCTGTTTGACCGGTTTGGTCAGGTAGGCGGCAAAGCCGGCGTGGGCCAGGCGCGCCGCGTCGCCACGGCGGCCGACGGAGGACATCATCACCAGCCGGGTGGCCGCCAGGGCCGGCCGGCGGCGGATCTCCCGCCCCAGTTCTTCCCCGTCCATCTCCGGCATCTGCATATCGAGAATGGCGAGGGTGAAGGCGTCGCCGGCATCCCGGGCCCGCTCCAGGAGGACCAGGGCCTCGTCGCCGGATGCCGTTACCTCGTGTCGCATGCCCCAGGTTTTCAGCGTCAGGCTCAGTACCTCGCGGTTGGTGGCGTTGTCGTCGACAATCAGCACGTGGACCCCCGCCAGCGATGCCGGCCGGGGTGGCGCTTCCATGATCGCTGCCGCGGGCTGATGGCGAAGGACGGCGGTGAACCAGAACGTGGAGCCGGTTCCGACCTTGCTTTCGACCCCGATTTCGCCGCCCATCATCTCCGCCAGCCGTTTCGAGATCGCCAGGCCGAGGCCGGTACCGCCGAACCTGCGGGTGGTGGAGGCGTCCACCTGCTGGAAGGCTCCGAACAGCAGGTGGAGCTTGTCCTCGGGAATGCCGATGCCGGTGTCGCGAACGGCGAAACGGAGGGTGATCCGGTCGTCGGCTGCCGCCTCCCGGGTGACGCGGATGGCGACCTCGCCGGCGGCGGTGAACTTGATCGCGTTGCCGGTGAGGTTGATGAGGATCTGCCGCAGCCGCCCGGGATCGCCCCGGAGGCGGGAGGGAACGTCGGGGTCGATGCCGCAGACCAGTTCGAGGTCTTTTTCCTGCGCCCGGACGGCCAGCAGTTCGGCGAATTCGTCGAGGGCCGAGCGCAGGTCGAAATCGAGTTCCTCCAGTTCCATGCGGTTGGCTTCGATCTTGGAAAAATCGAGGATGTCGTTGATCAGGTCGAGAAGGGCGTTGCCGCTGGACTGAATGGTTTCGGTGTAGTGGCGCTGGTCGGGGGTGAGGTCGGTATCCAGCAGCAGCCCGGTCATGCCGATGACCCCGTTCATCGGGGTACGGATTTCGTGGCTCATGTTGGCGAGGAACTGGCTCTTGGTGATATTGGCGTATTCGGCTTCCACCGCCATCTGGTTGGCCCGGGCAATGGATTCCTCGAGGGCGTTGTTGGTGTTTTCGAGCCATTCCTTGGCCTGGGCCAGTTCCGTTTGCTTGTGTTCGAGGGCCTCGCGTTCGGCCAGAAGTTCTTTTTCGGCCTGTTTCTGGGCGCTGACGTCACGGAAGACCAGCACCACGCCGATGATGGCGCCGCCGGTGCGGCGGATGGGCGCGGCGCTGTCGGCGATCAGGCGTTCAGCGCCGGTGCGGGCGAGGAGCACGGTGTTGTTGGCCAGTTCCACCGTCTCCGCGGTTGCCAGAACGTGCCGGGCGGGGTTCGCGAGGGGTTCCCGGGTGTGGCCGTCGACGATGCGAAACACCTCGTCCAGGGGGCGGCTCCGGGCTTCGTCCAGGGACCAGCCGGTGAGGACTTCGGCGACGGCGTTCATGTCCGTTATCTGCCCCGTTTTGTCGGTGGCGATGACCGCGTCGCCGATGGAATACAGCGTCGCGTTGAGGCGGTTGCGGTTTTCGATGAGGTCCGCGGCCATGCCGCGGATGCGGTGGTTGAGCCGGGAGACGTGGATCGCAAAGGCCAGGAGCGCCACCAGGCCCAGCAGGCCCGGCAGCAGCCAGCGCCAGTAGCGCCGCAGCAGGGCGGTGAAGGTGACGTCGCCGTAGCCCTTGTACGGTCCGAGGCCCAGTTCCATCAGGCATTCGTGTACCGGCTGGTAGCTCATGGGGACCGTCCAGCTGTTGCCGTCAGCCGTGGCCGCGGGCATGCCGATGAGGACGCCGGCCACCTGTTGTGCCAGGATCTGGGGCACATGCGGCAGCCGGATCAGCGGCCATTCGGGATAAAGGGCGGTGGAACTGGGCAGCGGGTAGGAGGAATCGGCATCATGTTTCGGGTTGATGATCCTGAAGTCAGCGACCCTGGCGATCCCTTCGTGCTGCAGCCGTACCAGGGCATCGCTGCGGATGCAGCCGGCATCCGCCGTGCCGTCGATCACCGCCTGTATCACCGCGTCGCAGCTGTTGGTGAACCGCAGGACGGTGAAATCCTGGAAGGGGTCGAGGTCGTGCCGCTTCAACTCGCGCCGGACCATGAGCCAGCCGCCGAAGGACTCGGGCGCGACCGCGGCGAAGCGTTTGCCCCGCAGGTCGGCGAGGACCTCGATGTCGTCACGGTCGGCGCGGCACAAAATGACGCTGCCGTAGACGGTGCCGGATGAATCCCCGTAGTGTTTTTCCCGGGTTGCCAGCGGGGCGCAGGCGTAGATGATGTCGAGTTCGGCGAACTGCGACGGGTTGGTGATGAGCAGGTCGATGCGGCACTGGTTGACCGCTGCCTCGACCTCATCGAAGGCGAGGGGCACCAGTTTGAAACGGCAGCCGGGGACGTTTTTGGTCAGATAGTCTGCGGTTGGTCCCCAATCGGTGTTGCCGCGGTCCCGGCCCCGGTTCGCCAGGACGCCGAGACGGATGGTTTGCCGGCCGCCGGCTTCGTATGCCAGCCGGCCGTGTTCGTATGCCCGGGCGTTGTCGGGCAGGTCGCTGAGGCGGATGCCGAAGGCGTCCAAGCGGCCGATATCGAAAAGGTCGCGGTTTGGACTTTCCCGGATGATTGGGATGTCCGCCGGTGCCTCGCCGGCAAGAATCCGCTGCGCCAGGCGGGCCGCCAGTTGCCCCTGGTCCCGGGCGCTGGTCATGTGCCCGCCGACAACGCCGGTGCCGAGATAGAAATCCCAGAGGCCGTAGACCGGGCAGGGTGCCTGGGCGGCGATGAAACGGCCGCTGGTCTCGTAGGTGTAGTAGTTGCCGGCCGCGTCGCGGTTGAGAACCGTGAGCAGCACCGCGTCGATTTCCGGTCTGAGGCGGTGAAGCTTCTCGGCCAGATCATCCGGGGCGGGGTTTTCCCAGTAGCTGATGGCAATATCGTCGTATGTCGTCCCCAGGACCTCGCGGGCCGCCGCCAGTTCGGCCCTGCCGGTTACCGTGTGGTCGCCGATGACGGCGCAGCGTTGCAGCCCCGGGTGGAGTTGCCGCATCAGCTCGATGGTCCGTCCCGGAGAGGTTTTTTCGAGTACCCCGGTATACCATCCGGAGGTGTCGATCAGCTCGTCGCGAAAATGGTTGATGCCGCAAAAAACAACCGGGGTTGCCGGAAACAGCTCGCGGCGGTGGTTTCTGACGAACTCCAGGGCGTAATTGTCGCAGGCGATGATGACGTCGAAGTGCCGATCGGCAAAGCGGGCGCGGTAGAACTGCTGCCGCAGATCGCTGTTCTGTTCGTGGGGATAGCGTTTGGCATCGAGATATTCCACATGAATCTCGGCGCTGTCGGCGGCGGCGAATTCCTCCATTACGGCCGCGGTGATGCCGTCGCTCCAGGATAGTCCCTGATGATAGGAGTGCAGCAGGAGGATGTCGGAAGGCGGGGCCGGCGGCCCGGCGGCAGGGGCCGGGGAAGCCGTGCATAACAGGTTCAGGATCAACCACAGGAGCAGTAACACGCGGCCGCCGCAATGGTGTAGGCCTCGGCCCGTGCTTTCTCCCGCCGGCCGGCGGGTTTTCTCTTGAGAAATGTTTTTCATTAAGATTTCCAATTGTTGTTGTTTCCCGGTATACGTTGTTTGCCGACGGTATACAACCGGCATGTGCCGGCGGCGGTAAAAACAGCCGATGTACCGGTGAAGGGGTACCGGGCCGGGCTGCCGGCGGTATTTCGATCAGGTCTTTCGATGAACCCATTCAACGGCGAAACGGGTCAGTTCAGCGGCATCCGCAAGGTCCAGCTTGCGGCGGATGTTGAGCCGGTGGGATTCGACGGTTTTGGTGCTGACATGGAGGTTGTCGGCCATCAGTCGCGGCTGCAGACCCTTGCCGATCAGCCTGAAAACCTCGAACTCGCGCAGGGAGAGGTCCTCCACCGGATCGATATCCGCGGCGGCGGGACGACTTGCCGC
Organism: Candidatus Anaeroferrophillacea bacterium; assembly: GCA_016933675.1. Lineage (GTDB taxonomy): Bacteria > Desulfobacterota > Anaeroferrophillalia > Anaeroferrophillales > Anaeroferrophillaceae > JAFGAM01. The sequence goes on along the minus strand of JAFGAM010000047.1, from coordinate 6,874 downwards.
TCCCACATGACGGAGCAGCAGATTCTGGTTCATGACGTCGCTGAGGTGGATGCCCCCGGCGACGATCTGGCGAATGGCGGTGATAATCTCCCGTACGGGTTCCTGTTTCATCAGGTAGCCCCGGGCTCCGGCCCGCAGAGCGCGTTCGGCATACAGGGTCTCGTCGTGCATGGAAACCACGAGCATCAGGATGCGGGGGCTGACGGCGCGAATCTCCGGGATCAGGTCCAGGTCGCTGGCCGTCCGATCCCGGAGGGCGATATTGATGACGGCGAAATCGGGGTTGAGCCGGCGGACTGCCGCAAGGGCGGTCTCGCGGTCCTCGGTCTCGCCGCAGACCTCCAGGTCAACTTCATTTTCGATCAGTTGCCCGAGGCCGTGGCGCATGGCCGGGTGGTCGTCAACGATCAGAATGCGGGTGGTTGTCATCGCCGCCGTCTCCTGAAGTCCGGGTTTCGTCCGCCGGTGTTGGCCGGTGGTCGTTGATGATGCAGAGGACATCGGTGCCGCCGTCAGGGTGACGGTTGATCCTGAAACCGGCGCCGATGGCCTGGGCGCGAGACCGCATGACGGTCATGCCCATGCCCCGGGTTTGGAAGGTATCGTCTTCCGGCGGCAGGCCGATGCCGTTGTCACGGATCGAGAGGACGGCGCGCTGACCGCTGCGGTTTCAGCCGATGTCGATGTGTGATGCCCGGGCGTGTCTCAGGGCGTTGCTCATGGCCTCCCGGGCGATGCGGAAGAGGTGATAGGCGTGCGTGTCGCCGGGGGCTTGAGATCGTTTTGAATGTTGGTCCTGATTACGCTATCCGTCCGGGTCCGGGTCTGTCCCGCCAGCGCCGCCAGGGCGGCGCCGAAGTTCTTCGCGTCGAGGCCGACAGGAAGCATGCCGCGGGCGAGGTCGTAGGCGGTGCGTACCGCCCGGTTTATATTTCGACCGAAGGCGGCGATTTCGGTACCGGTATTTTCCCCGCCGGCCACCAAAGCGTCCTCCCGTAGCGCGGCCTTGATTTCGAGGCTTTTCAGATCCTGACACAGGCCGTCACGCAGTTCCCGGGCCAGGCGATTCTGTTCCCGCTCGGAGGCTTCCATGAGGCGGTTTTCGAGTTCTTTTCGTGCGGTCGCGTCCCGGCCGCCGGAAGGATATCCGCCGCTGCCAGGTGAATGACCACGGCAAGATCAGCAGGGCCACGGCTTCGATCGACCGCGCCGCCAGTCACAGCCGGGTGGCGGTGTCGGTGCCGTGCGGCGCGAGGATGCCCAGCCCGCCGCCAGTCATGGCGTGCAGCAGATCGAGTGTCCCCACCAGCGCATAGGCTATGCCCAGGAGCGTGTAGCCGCCGGGAATCTCCCGCCGCCGGGCGTTCCAGATGAGCAGAAAGATCCCCCCACCAGGCAACTGCCACCGTGCCGAGTTCCGCCAGGGTACGAAACAACAGATAGTTTCGGCGACTCAGGGCGTACAGGCCGGCGATGGCCGCCATGCCGGCGAGGATCGACAGGGCCTGGCGGCCGCGTGCCGCACCGGCGTCGATAATATCGATGGCCGAGGTGTTCAAATTACCTCGCTTCGCCCCCCCCCGCGGCCCGGAGGAGAGTGTGCCGCCGGATTTGCTCAGACTCAGGGTGATTCTCGGAGCCGGTCGGATTCATTTCCATAAGTGAAATCCCATGGTCGTGTTCCCCCGTTGCCCGCCGCCTGTATGTGTCAGGTTCCATCATGTTCCGGCCCGTTCGGAGTATACAAACGAGTGAGTGTATACGTTGTAAATGTATGCCTGGTATACATTTACGGTTTCTGGCGGTTGCAAGATCGCCAGCCCTGCTTTCGCATCGGGTTTTTCAGGTGATTGAGGACCATAAAAAATTGCGCCGGTATAACCAATCGGGGTGTTGCGTGCACGTGTGTACATTTTTAATATAGTTCGTTGCTGAATTTGGCACAGCGGTTGCACCTTCAGTCCGGCAGTTGAGATACATATGTGTGTGAACCAGACGATAATGAAACGGTAAAGGAGCAAAGGCGATGATCGATTTTACCTTCACGGAAGAACAGGACCTTTTCCGGAAAGCAGCGCGTGAATTCGCGGAAACCATGGTGGCCCCCCGGATTCAGGAGATGGAGGAATCGGGAGAGGTGAGCCTGGACGTGGTGAAGGCGCTGGGCGAGGCGGAAATGATGGCGATAACCATCCCCGAGGAGTTCGGCGGGCTTGGTTTAGGCTATACCGCTCGACTTATCGCCCTGGAGGAGGTGGGCCGAGTCTCGTGTGCGGTTGCGATGATGCTGCAGGTTTTCGCGCTGGGCATCGAGCCGATCGTCAAATTCGGCAATAACGAACAGAAGAAGAAGTATTTGCCCGGCCTTGCCACCGGTGAGCGCCTGGCGACTGTCGGCGTGACCGAACCCACGGGCGGGTCGGATCCCACCGGCGGCCGCACTGTCTACAAAAAAGACGGTGATGATTACATCATCAACGGCCGCAAATGTTTTATCACTAATTCCCATATTGCGGATACCATTACCGTGCTGGCTAAGGATGACGAGGATCCGAAGGCCTTTTCCACCTTTATTGTCGAAAAAGGTATGGCCGGTTTCAAGCCTGCCCATGAAGAACACAAGGTAGGGATGAAGGGATGTAATACCGGATGGTTGATATTTGAGGACTGTCGGGTGCCCAAAGACAATCTACTGGGGGTCGAGGGGAAAGGTCTGCGTGTCGCGATGAGTGCGATTGGTGATGTCGGACGCGGCGGAATGGTCGGCTGTTCCCTTGGCGTTCTCACGGCCTGCCTCGAAGAAGCCCTCAAGTTTGCCAACGAGCGGGTGCTCTACGGCAAGCCGATCATCAAACTGCCCGCCATTCAGGACAAGATTGCCATGATGAAGCTGGATCTTGAGGCCGGCAGACTTCTGGGCTATCGGGCGTCGGCGCTGCAGGATCAGGGGGCGCGCTGCGATACGGAGTTCGCCATGGCGAAATACTACACTGCCGAAGCGGCCCAGAGAGCGGCGAAGATGGCCGCCGATATTCACGGCGGCTATGGCTGTATGAACGAATACGCCATTACTCGCTACCTGAGGGATTCCTTTGTGCTTGGTCCGTCTGCCGGGACTTCTGACGTCATGAAGGTGATCATTGCCAGGTCGGCAATGTAGGCGCCGGGCCGGTCGGATTGATGTGTCCGCCTGGGGGTGACATCCGGTTGTCGCCGGATATCACCGGCTGCCGCCCCGGTGGTATCCCGGGGCGATGCCGAGTCACCCGTCAGACGGGTTCGCTGCCATGCGCGATCATCGATTCAGCATGCGTTTGGTAATCGGACGTCGCGTTTTTCCCCACGGTGCAGAAAGGCATGAATGTGCGTAAAATAGTCGTGTGCGTCAAAGCGGTTCCGGATCCCAAACGGGCGTCTGAAATCAGGATAGATCCGCGTACCAAAACGCTTACCCGCGCCGATGTCCCGTTGGTTATAAACCAACTGGACAGGCACGCGATGGAAGCGGCCTTGAAGCTGGCCGGAGAGGTCGGCGCGGAGGTGACCGCGATCAGTATGGGTCCGCCGCCGGCGGCGGCCGTCCTCAAGGAATGTCTGGCGATGGGCGCCGGCAGGGCGGTTCTCCTGTCCGACCGGTCGTTCGCGGGTGCCGATGCCTACGCTACGGCCTATACTTTGGCGAAGGGCATCGAGGTCGACGGGATGCCCGACCTTGTTGTCTGCGGTATGTCGAGCAGCGACGGTAGTACTGAATGGGTTGCCCCGGAATTAAGTGTGTTTCTCGATTGTCCGGTGGTTACCGGGGTGATCGGCCTGGAGGCGACCGGGAACGCCGGGCTCAAGGTAAGTGCCCGCCTGGACAACGGTTATCGGGTCGTGAAGGTGAATGGCGGGCCGGTCGTGCTGGCGGTTACCAGGGAATTGAATACGCCCCGAAATATCAGCTTTTCCGGTATTATCAAAGCGCGGAAAAAGGAGGTGGCGATCTGGAATCTGGAGCGTCTCGGGATTGCCGCGGCAGCGGTCGGGCAGGACGGGTCGCCGACGATCATTTCCGGCATGAGGGTCGCCGAGAGCACCAGGAAGGTGCAGATGATCGAGGGAACCAGGGAAGCAAAGGCTGAAGAACTGGTGCGACTGCTTGCCGCTGCCGGTGTCCTGTAAGGAGGTGTCCGAAGTGGCGCGTGAAATTGGTCCCGTGTGGGTGTTTGTCGAACAATGCGGCGGCAATGTGCTGCCGGTGTCGTATGAGCTGGTTGGTAAAGGGCGTGAACTTGCCGATGAACTGGGAACCTCCCTCGAGGCGGTATTGCTGGGCGATTCGGTCACCGGACTGGCCGGGGAGCTCTTTCGCGGTGGGGTGGATCGATTGTATGTCGGAGATGACGTCTTGTTGAAATACTATCAGCCGGAAATGTACGTCCCGATGATCGTTGACCTGGCTCGGGAGAGAAAGCCGGAAATATTTCTTGTCGGATCAACCGCCTGTGGCAAGGAATTGGCGCCGCTGGTGGCCGCACGGCTGAAGACCGGGATTTCTGCCCACTGCATTGATCTGGCCTTGGACGGCAATCGGCTGCTGGAGCAGATTATCCCGGCTTACGGGGGGCTGATTTCTATTGTCTGTCCGGAAATGCGGCCCCAGATGGCAACCATCGCGAAAGGGGTTTTTGCGCTGCCCGGGCCCGCCGGCAGACACGGAACCGGAGAACTGGTGGAGCTTGCGGTGCCGCAGGCGGAACCGATGAAGACCGAGTTGCTTGAGGTGGTATACGAGGAGGCCGCTGGTTTAACGCTTGATTCCGCCGCCACCATCGTGGCTGGCGGGGCGGGGGCCAAAGATGCCGCGGGTTGGAGGATGGTCGAGGTTTTGGCCGATGAACTGGGTGCCGCTTTGGGCGCCACGCGTCCGCCGGTTGACGAAGGCTGGATTGAGCTTGACCGGATGATCGGCCAGAGCGGCAAGATGGTTACCCCCGACTTTTACATCGGGGTGGGGCTGTCGGGTGAACTGCAACACATGGTTGGTATTGTCGGCGCCAAGCTCATGGTGGCGATCAACAATGATCCGAAAGCGCCGGTGTTCGATCAGGTCGATTACGGGCTGGTGGATGACTGTCAGGAATTTCTGCCCGTGCTGATCGCCAAGATCAGACAGTTCAAACAGGGAAAAACTGCGGCGTAGTCAATTGCCGTGCAAATCACTAACAGGGAGGTTGTGGATATGGCCGTCAAGAATCGGAGTGACTATCTGGCATCACTGAAGCGGATGCGCCCCAACGTCTACAAGTTCGGGGAGTTGATTGAGGACGTCACCACGCATCCGGCGACGAAAAGGACCGTTGAAAGCCATGCGCGGGTATATGACGCCGCCAATGATCCGGGGACGGCTGAAGATTATACCACAACGTCAACGCTGACTGGTGAGCGGATACTACGCTGGAACTCGCTGATGACCAGTGCCGATGATCTCATTGCCAATATGAAGATGAAACGGCAGAACTATCGCCTTACCGGCAGCTGCACCGGGGCGGTATGTTGCGGTTGGAACGGCATGAACGTAATGTGGGCGATTTCGACGGACATCGATAAGGAATTCGCAACCGACTACCATGGACGGCTGGAAACATGGATTCGGCGGGTCGAGAGCGAAGGACTGGCAGTGGCCGGGGCGCTGACAGATTCCAAAGGCGACCGGAGCCGCAAGCCGTCGCAGCAGGACAACCTCGATGCCAACGTGCGGGTGGTCGAGGTCAGGGATGACGGTATCGTTATTCGCGGCGCGAAGGTCATGATCTGCGGCACTGCGGCTGCCAATGAGGTATTCCTGCTGCCAGGTGGCGTGTATGGTGAGGATGACAAGGCGTTTGCCGTTTCCTGTGCCGTGCCCAGGGATATCGAAGGACTGACGATCATCGAGGCGACGCATCCCAGTGACCGCCGGGAGTTCGAACCCGAGGCGGAGTTCGAGGTGCCCGATACCGGCATCACCCAGGGCTATCTGCTTTTTGACGACGTGTTCGTTCCCAATGAACGTGTTTTCATGTGTCAGGAGTTCAAGTACTGCGCCAAGGTCATCGGCTACTTTACCGGCAATTACCGTTCATGTATCGGTGCCTGTGTTGCCGGTCAAGGGGATGCCATGATCGGAGCGGCCATCTTGCTGGCGCGGGCAAACGGTCTGTCGATGAAGACCTTTATGCCGAAGCTCATCGATATGTCGATCAACAATCAGGTGACCTATGGGCTTGGCGCCGGTGCCTGCGCGACGGGTTTCCGCCATGAATCCGGGGCTTTTTTTGCCGATCCGCTTTCCGCGCACACCAACAAGGTTATGGTTGCCACGTTGCCGTATGAGACTAAGCGGCTTACGCAGGATATTGGCGGCGGTATTGCGGAAACCGGTTGCATGCCTTCGTACAAGGATTTTGTCAGTGAGAAATATGGCGAATCCATTCAGAAGATTTTCAAGGCCGGTTCTGCCTCTGCGGAATCCCGCTTCAAAGCGGCGCGGCTTATCGAATGGCTGACGCTGGGTGCCGGGGTGCCGGGATGTATGCATGGCGGTGGCTCCCCTGACGGGGCGAAGCTGATGGTGCGGATGAACACTCCCTGGGAGGAGTTCGCCGACTATGCTAAGCGGCTGATCAACATCGATGAAGAGGTTGCGGAGCCACCGAAACCGAAGCGGTAGGGGGTAGTACCCTGCGTGGTATCCATAGGGTCAGGACTTCTCCGCCAACAGAGCGGGGAAGTCCTGATCAGGGATTGACTAAGCGGGGTTGTGTGTGCCGGTGCCGTGTACGGGATCACCTTGGGCGATATCGAATCCCATGCAAAGCGGTAGTCGCTTGTTTCGGTATCGTCACTGATG